>JBCBQS010000197.1:0-5513 GCA_039820085.1 Pseudomonadota bacterium | reverse complement strand
GAATCGCGCGAACTTCTACCGGATTATAGACAATCGCCAATTGTCCACGATAACGCCCGGCCCCGGCAACTTCTTGCTCAACATCGACAGCTGCGGCCATCCGATCCGCCACGGCTTGGTCGATAATCAAATCGGTTGCAGCCAAACGATCTTCGGGAAGCGTGAAGCGTTCTACGAGGCGCTGCGCTCCAATCAAACGCGCTGACGCGAAGGCCAATTGCTGCGCTTCTGCTACAGTTGCGGCTTGCTCATCCACGGCAATGCCACCGATGGTGTACACATCCTGGTCTTGTGCGTGCGCGGCGCTGATCACCAAGGCGAAGGTGGCAAAAACCAATACAACCAAGCGAATCATCATTTGGACCTCTCAACTCCACTTTGTCTTATCAAGTCATACTCGGCTCGTGAACCGTAGAAGCGTGCTGGTCAGCAGACAGTCCACATGCTAACGCGCGCAGCCATGACGAAGAATGCATCTGATTCCCTCTCTTACCGTGACGCTGGTGTCGATATTGAGGCGGGGGACAATCTCGTAAAAGCGATCGGGCCGCTCGCAAAAGCGACGAAACGAGCCGGCGTCATAGGCGGTCTTGGCGGATTTGGCGCATTGTTCGATCTAAAAAAGGACGGTTGGGACGATCCAGTTCTGGTGTCGGGAACGGATGGCGTTGGGACAAAGCTGATGCTCGCATTTGAAACCGGGCAACATGACACGGTCGGGATCGATTTGGTTGCGATGTGCGCGAATGATGTACTCGCGCAAGGCGCTGAGCCGCTCTTTTTCTTAGATTATTTCGCGACCGGGAAACTTGAAGGTGACGTTGCTGAGCAGGTGATTGCTGGGATCGCAGAAGGGTGTAAGCAAGCGGGCTGTGCCCTGATCGGCGGCGAAACCGCGGAAATGCCAGGCATGTATCCCCCCGGGCATTATGATCTTGCGGGGTTTGTGGTTGGCGCCGTGGAACGAGACGCGATCCTTCCTCGCCATACGCAAATGCAAGCGGGCGACGTCTTGATTGGCATCGCGTCCAGCGGACCGCATTCGAATGGCTACTCCTTGATCCGAAAAGTGTTTGAACGCTCTGGCCTGTCATTTGATGACCCGGCCCCATTTTCGAATGAACACACGCTTGGGGAAGCTCTGTTGACGCCGACACGGCTCTATTCAGATGCTGCGCTTCCTCTCATTCGTGCTGGGTTGGCAAATGGCCTTGCTCATATCACGGGCGGCGGTCTGACCGAGAATACGCCGCGCATGTGCCCTGAGGCGCTGATCCCCGAAATTGATCGCAGCACTTGGGTCCCAAGCCCTGTCTTTGATTGGCTTCAAGATGTTGGGAAAATCGAAGAAGATGAGATGCATCGCACCTTCAATATGGGGATCGGGATGGTATTTGCGGTTTCAACTCAGGAAGCAGAACAAGCGATGAGTATGTTGAAGAATGCAGGAGAGAACCCTGTAATCATTGGCGAACTTGTCAAAGCATGACCCGACTTAGAACCGCGATCCTGATTTCGGGTCGAGGCTCGAATATGAAGGCTATCTTGGAAGCGTCTTCAAGCCCTGCCTATCCTGCAGCCCCGGTATTCGTTTTGTCTAACAGACCAAGCGCGAAAGGTTTAGAGCACGCGGATGCGTTCGGGATTGCTTCACACGCGATCGATCACAAACCTTATGGCAACGACCGCGAAGCATTCGAACGGGCGATGCAGGAACGTTTGGAGCATCATCGCATAGAGATGATTGTGCTGGCTGGTTTTATGCGAATCCTCACGCCGTGGTTTGTATCCCAATGGGAAGGACGCATGATCAATATTCACCCATCTCTTTTGCCGAAGTATCCAGGTCTTAACACCCATCAACGGGCAATTGACGCCGGTGATGCTGAAGCGGGCTGCTCTGTTCACTGGGTGACCGAAGGCGTCGATCAAGGCGGTGTCATCGAACAGGCCCGCGTTCCAATCCTCGAAGACGATACGGCCGAGTCGCTCGAGGCGCGGGTTTTAGCTGAGGAACATACACTTTACCCCAAAGCCGTCGCCATTGCTGCGAAGCAAATTCTATCTCGATCATAGTGCCCCATAACAAAAAGAGCCGCGCGAACGCGGCTCTTCGAAGCTTTTTGAACGAGGGTGCAGGTTTTAGCCCACAATGTCTGCTTCGCTAAAGAACTGAGCGATCTCGATTGCCGCGTTCTCGTCGCTGTCGGACCCGTGCGCGGAATTCTCGCCAATCGACTTTGCAAATAGTTTGCGGATCGTACCGTCGGCCGCTTCTTCAGGGTTCGTTGCCCCCATAATGTCGCGGTAAGTCGCGACAGCATTGTCGCCTTCGAGCACTTGCACAACTACAGGCGCTGACGTCATGAATTCAACAAGCTCGCCGAAGAACGGACGCTCGCTGTGAACGCCATAAAAGCGCTCCGCTTGCGCTTGGGTCATGTGAATGCGCCGCTGAGCAACAATGCGAAGGCCACCATCTTCGATGACTTTATTGATTGCGCCAGTCAGATTGCGCGCCGTAGCGTCCGGCTTAATGATAGAGAAAGTACGCGTGCCAGCCATTTCAGGCTCCTATCTGTGTTATGTTCTGTTGGCGCGCCTATAGCGACGCATTTCGGGGTCGGCAACCGTACCGTGCAGGATGCCATGAATTCTTCATAAGTCGGTGTAATAGTCTTTTATTATCAGATCTTCTGAGGAGGCTCTAAGTGGCTGGAACTCTGCGAATTATGCTCGCCATCGCCGTCTTAATCGGCGCAGGTTATGGGCTTTACTTCCTCTGGACGGGCGTTTTGCCTGAACACACGCTAAAGGTCGTCGGCAGCTATGGCATTTTAATGCTGATCGTGTTCGCGATTACGCTGATCACCAAACCGGCCGGCGAAAAGCACTAATTATTCGCGCACCCATGCGCGCGCCGGGCCAAGGTATCCCATTTCTATTTCCCACGGCTCCGCTTCAGCCTGCGTGCGTAGCGTTTTCATAGCCTCACTGTTCCAGACAGCATTTGCATAGTCTGCGAGTGACCCTTCGAGGTCATATCCATAGGTACGAAAACGTGTGACGACCGGCGCATAGAACGCATCTGCAGCGCTCCAGGCGCCTAAGAGAAATGCTCCATCGCTTCGAAACCTCTCACGAAGGTTGCGCCAAATGGTCAGCACTCGAGAAATATCACCTGAAAGGTCATCTGTGAGCTCTGGTGTTGGTTTCTGAGACCGAATGTCTACGGGCATCTGGCTTCTCAAAGCGACAAACCCGGAATGCATCTCCGCACAAACGGAACGCGCCAGAGCGCGTTTGATTGGATCGCGCGGCCAAACCAGACCAGGCTCGCTGTGTTCAGCGATCCATTCTGTGATCGCCAAACTATCACGTATGATGAGATCACCCTCGACAAGTACCGGAACCGTGTGGAGCCCCGTCGATTCAATCAGGTCTGTTTTGGTCTCCTCGAACCCCAGCGGCACGACCCGCTCTGGGATCTCCAATCCACTCTGACGAGACACCAAAGCCGCGCGGATCGACCATGATGAATAGTTCAGATTCCCAAGAATGAGCTGCATCATGTCCCGGCTTCTTTCCATCCACGACCGCTTTGTTGAAAGTACCGAGCGGCTTGGCCAGCATCTTTGGCGGCTTTGAATTGATCGCGGGCTTTTTGGCGGGTTGCGCTATCCCCATCATCAAACATCACCATGCAGCGCTCAAATGGCGCGTCCACAGGAAGGTCCACACCGTCCATCAACAAAGCGACAGCGGCTTGGTTTTGATTGGCCGTATCGGCGCTTATGAGGACCGGCTGATCACTTGGATCGAGGCCATCAGCCTCAGCTTGGCCATGTGGCAGGAAGCTGTCATCATTGTAGGTCCAGAGTGCTTCGTCCAAGGCGGCGCGGCGTGACGCATCTGGGCTGATCGCCAAGACCCGCCAGCCGCGCTCTAAGCATTTCTCGAGTAAAGGCCCCACAGCGCGTTCTAGGTTGGTGCGCTGAAGATGATAAAACCACCATTCTGGTTTTCGGGCCTCACTCATATTCTAGCCTTCGTAATTGTCTGCGATCCAACGATCCAGAAGACGCGGACCAAAGCCGCTCGCCCAACTTGGATCAGTGGCGGCTTTTTGCCCTTCAACCCAAGCCACGCCAGCAATGTCTAGATGCGCCCATGTCTGACCTTCATTGATAAATCGCTGCAAAAATTGCGCTGCTGTGATGGAGCCAGCAGCCCGGCCGCCAATGTTCCGCATATCCGCAAATTTGGATTTAAGCAGACGATCATATTCGGGACCCAATGGCAGGCGCCAAACACGTTCGCCTTCTACCAATCCTGCCTCGGTGAGTTGACCCGCGAGGCTGTCATCATTGGTGAAGAGGCCCGCATGATGGTGACCCAACCCAATAACAATCGCTCCAGTCAGGGTCGCAAGATCGACAATCGCTGTGGGTTTGTATTCTCTTTGTGTGTACCAAAGCACGTCGCATAGGACGAGGCGTCCCTCAGCATCGGTATTTTGGACTTCAATGGTTTGCCCAGACGCAGACGTCAGAATATCGCCAGGACGGATGGCGTCGCCGTCCGGCATGTTTTCGACCAAACCCACCAGACCGACGACATTGGCTTTTGCTTTTCGCTTAGCCAGAGAGAGCATCGCGCCGACCACTGCCGCTGAGCCGCCCATGTCGCCGCGCATATCTTCCATACCTGCGCCAGGTTTCAGCGAGATACCGCCCGTATCGAAGCAAACACCTTTTCCGACAAGCGCCACCGGCGCGTCACCTTTCTTGCCGCCCATCCATTTCATAATGCCGAGCTTGGATTCCTTGACGCTGCCCTGCCCGACGCCGAGCATGGAGTTCATGCCAAGTTTTTTCAGCTCTTTCTCGCCAAGAATTTCGATCTCCAGGCCATGCTCTGAGAGCGCTTCAATCTTGGCTGCATAGCTTGCGGGATAGAGATCATTTGGCGGCATGTTGACCAGGTCACGTGCCAAGTAAGTTCCATCCGCGCCGGCGCTGAGCGGCTTGAATGCGGCTCGCGCGGCTTTCACATCGTCCGTCACAATGGACACTGCATTCAGCGTCGGCTTGTCTTCTGATTTTAGCTTGGTGCGATAGTCATCGAACCGATAGGCGGCGAGTTTCACGCCGAGTGCCACCCGCGTTGCCGCATCTGCGTCTGCAATCGACAGCGAAAGTGTTTTGAAGCCCGCATTCGCTTGCGACTTATAGACCGTTGCGCCAATCGTTTCCCAAGCCCGGTTATCGCGCTCGCTCGGCTTGCCGCCTCCGATAAGAATCGCCCGCTTAGCGCTTGCATCCTTTGGTAAAACGATGCTGGCTGTCTGTGCGGTTTTGCCTCTAAACCCGCCTGATGTCAGTGCTTCAGTCAAAAGACCGCCGCTTTCTTCATCTAAGGCTGCAGCCTCGGACGGCAATTTTCCGCCTTGATCAATGAGAAACCCAAGAATTTCTGCCTTAGGCGCCTCGGTGAATGTAATTTTCATGCAA
>JBCBQS010000196.1:0-5519 GCA_039820085.1 Pseudomonadota bacterium | reverse complement strand
AGATCACTGCGGGTGGACTAGATGGTCGAATGAGGATTATCTTTGACATTTTGCAGTGCAAGGAAAGCATCGGAATACTCTCCACTCGGATAGGATTTACCACGCCACACCGGGATGCGGTGCCCCCACCAGAGTTGGCGGGAGATGCACCAGGGCTCGATATTCTCCATCCAATTGTAATAAGTCCGGTCCCAATTCTCTGGGACGAACTTGGTCTGTCCCTCGCGCACCGCCGCAATGGCGGGTTTGGCGAGCGTTTCAGCATCGACGAACCATTGGTCTGTGAGCATGGGTTCGATGACAACACCAGAGCGGTCGCCGAAGGGCTGCATGATCTTTTTGTCTTCGACAAATGCGATGAGCGGAGCGTCGGTTTCTTCATCCTTGTGCTTCGGGTCCGGCACCATCACTGCATTGCCCTCAACCGTGATGTCCGCCACCACGGCTTTGCGCGCCTCGAACCGATCGAGCCCGCGATATTGATCTGGGACCAAATTCATCGCCGCGATCTTGGCTTCGTCAAACCCTTCTTTGCCTTCAGCAATCCGCTGAGCGACCTCGGCGACGGCGGCATAGTCTTCGCCATCAGCGCGCATGAATCCCTTTTCATCCATTAGCGCATACATTGGGATGTTGCCGCGTTTGGCGACTTGATAGTCGTTAAAATCGTGTGCGCCGGTAATCTTCACCGCGCCTGAGCCAAAGTCTGGATCTGGGTATTCATCCGTAATGATCGGGATCAGGCGGCGATGTTCTTTCGGTCCGACCGGAATCTCACAGAGCTTTCCAACGATCGGCGCATACCGCTCATCGCTCGGGTGAACGGCCACCGCGCCATCGCCGAGCATGGTTTCAGGTCGGGTCGTGGCAATGGAGATATAGTCCCGCTCTTCTTCCAGCGTAACGTTACCGTCTTCGTCGCGCTCGAGATAGGTATAGGTCTGACCGCCAGCGAGCGGGTATTTGAAATGCCACATATGGCCGTCGACTTCTTTATTCTCGACCTCGAGGTTTGAAATCGCCGTCTGGAAATGCGGGTCCCAATTGACCAAGCGCTTGGCGCGATAAATCAAGCCCTCATTATAGAGATCAACGAAGACCTTATTGACCGCAACATTCATTTCAGGATCGAGCGTGAACTTGGTGTTCTCCCAATCGCACGACGCGCCGAGGCGTTTCAGCTGATTGAGGATTGTCCCGCCGGATTCCTCTTTCCATTCCCAAACCTTGTCGACAAAGGCGTCGCGCCCCATAGATCGTCGGTCTTGGTTGCCACCACTCGCCGCAAGCTGGCGCTCAACCACCATTTGGGTCGCGATCCCGGCATGGTCCATGCCTGGCTGCCAGCGAACATTCTTACCGCGCATCCGTTCAAACCGGCACAAGATATCTTGGATCGTATTGTTGAGCGCGTGGCCCATGTGCAGGCTGCCGGTCACGTTCGGCGGCGGGATCATGATCGCATACGGCTCAGCCGAAGTGTCCATGCTGGGCCGGAAACAGCCTGCCTCTTCCCAACGCTTATAAATGCGCTGCTCGTGGGCACTCGGGTCAAAACGCTGGTCGATCATCTTTTGCGGTCCGGTCGGTCTGAAACAAATGAAAAAGGCGCGCCATCTCTGGCGCGCCCGTCTCTTTAACAGAGGATTTTTGTGGGTCTAGCCAGCCATGCGCGCAATTCGCTGCACTTCAGCTTCCACTTGCTTCTCAACAATGCTCGGCAGGTTCTCGTCCAGCCACTCTTTCAGCATCGGACGCAGCATTTCACGAACCAGACCTTCAATCGTTGTCGGGCCGCCAGCTTCTTCGCCAAATTCAACATTTGCGAGCAGTTTCCCAAGCGCGCCAGCAGCGGCGGTAACAGTCGCCGTATCGGTAAGTGGTGCAGGTTTCGCGGTCATTGGAACTTCCTCTTCGATTACAGGCGTCGGTGCAGGCTCAAACGCCTCCTCAACCGGCGCAGCCTCGAGCTCAGGCTCAGTGATATCCTCGACGCCCTCGAATGCATCTTCCTCGAACGTATCGAAACTATCGTCGCCGACGACGAATTCGAAACTGTCTTCCGCATCGGTATTGGCGTCAAACTCTTCAGCAACTTCGTCCATAGACTGGCCGATGGCTGCAAGCACATCATCTTGGCTTTCGAGGTCCACCAGGTCTGGCTCCGCTTCCATAAGATCATCCTCGAAGACTTCGCTGTCTTCGACGACATCTGCTTCGGCTGATACTTCAGGGGCATCATCGTCTGCGATGATTTTTCGAATGGAAGAGAGGATTTCTTCCATGGTCGGTTCTTTTTGAGCTTGTTCCGCCATAGTCGGTCCTATTGATTCTGTCTCAGTTAACCAATTATTCGAGGTCGGTTAACAAGCGATTACGACTAGAAATAGCACATCCCGAGATGAGTCGCCAAACCGCTAGAAACCGAGCTGTCCCATGGTCCGAAGCAATTGGTGGGTCGCGACATAGGAATCGCGGCGCGCATTGATCAGCCCCAAGCGCGCCTCCAGCAATTGTTGCTCTTGGTCTAACACATCGAGTGTTGTGCGCGTGCCGACACTCAGCTCTTCTTGGGCACCTTCATAAGCGATTTCTGCCGCCTCGACTTGTAGCTCGGAGGCAACGATCGATTGCTCGGCAGCGATATTGGCGTACCAAGCTTGCGCAATGCCTGCCGCAACTTGGCGTTCTGCATTTGTCGTCTCCAACCGGGCTTGATCTCGCTCCAGCCGTGCCGATCGAACCCGGCTGCGGATGATCCCACCCTGAAACAGAGGGACACTGCCCTGCGCGAGCAATCGCAACTGTGTGTCACGATAATTGTCTGGCGGAAGTTGGATGATGTCACCGGTCGGGGAGAACGTAACGGCCTCTTGGTCAAATGTCTCTTGCGCGCTCGCGGTGCCGACAATGGACAGGCTCGGCCGCCCTTCGCCTTTGGCAGACTTTACGCCTTGTTCAGCCGCTTTCTCAGCCTGGCGCAGCGCCTTGAGGTCAGGGTTAGACGCAAGCGCTGTTTCGAGGGCAACCTCATAAATCTCCGGAATTGCGGGCGCGTCTGGCACGGTCGCGAGATCGCCTGCCGGCTGCCCCACAAACACTTCGTATACCGATAAAGAGGCTTCGAGCTGCGCCTCCGCACCGGCGAGCGATGCGCGCGCACCCTGGAGACGGGCTTCCGCCTGTTTGACGTCTGTCCGCGTCGCAAAGCCGACATCAAACCGGTCGGTCGCGGCGCGCAGCTGCTCTTCCAGAAGCGCCACACTATTGGCACGGATCAGGATCGCTTCGCGGTCACGAATAACATCAACGTAAGCGGTGACGACATTCAAAATCAGATCTTGTGCTGCGCCATCTAATTGAGCATCGGCAGCGAGGATTCCAGCTTTGGCCTGATCAATGCCAGCATCGATCCGTCCACCTGTGTAAATGGGCAAAGTCGCTTGCAGCTGCGCTGTCGCCAGCGGGCGATCACCGACGGAAAACGCAATCGGCTGATTGCTATCCAGAGACTCGTATCCACCCCCGGCGGAGAGATCGACGGTCGGTGCCCGTGCCCCACGCGCTTGATTGAGTTGCTCACGCGCAACGCCGACTTGTACACGCTGGGCTTCAAGTGCTGGATTGGTCTGAAACGCAAGGTCCAATGCGTCTTGCAGAGTCTCTGACTGACTAGGCAGCGCGAACAAGAGCGCCGACAGGGAGACGAGGAGGGATTTGCGGTTCATGGGAGGCCTCATTTCTACGATGCGGTTTGGCTTACTTAATGCGAGATAGAAAAAAGTGAACACTGTTCACTCTTTTTTCCGCAGGACGCTATATCCGTCCCGTCAGCATGGCGACAAAGACGATGACCCTGCGCATAAATGCTCCTATTGATGGGCCAGAAGACCACGCGTGTCGCAACCTAAAGTGGGCGACGGCCGGACGTGCCGTTGAGGTCACGCGAAATCTTGTAACAGAACCTGGCGCCGGGTCGCCGCGACGCAAGGCCGACCACACGTGCGCGATCTCCTCAATGCGCGTTTCGTCTGCACCGCCGAGCACCCGCACCGCGATCTGAGCAAGGTCACCTTCCGGCTCTAGAGACCGGTCATCGGCCATAAAGGCTGCTTCGTGTCGGTCAACCAGCCTCAGCAAATCGTCTTGTTTGAGGACTTCTTGCTCAATGGGTTTCGCCAGAGCCAAGACAACATCATGCTGGCGTATATGACCTAACGCCATGTCGGAGAGGGCGTCCCGCCACCATTGGAACCGGATCTGACCGAGCGTGGCATCGCTCACAGCAACCCGTACACGCGCCAATTCATAGTAAAACGCATAGAGCACAATAAGCACCTCACGATGTGCGGGCGATGCATACCGGCTGGACAACCAGCGCTCTTCGTCTACCGCCAGAATCCGCTGATCCAGACGCACGATAATTTCTTTCAGAGAATCACTGGCAGGACTGGTCATGAAACCCATATCTGTTGCAAACGCTGCGCAGACAAAGCGATAAAATACTCAAGGAGACTAACGACATGGCTTTTGACCTTCCCGAACTCCCATATGGCCGCGATGGCCTGGTTCCTCATATCTCAGAAGACACGCTGAACTTCCACCATGGCAAGCATCACAACGCCTATGTTGTGAACCTGAATAAGCTGATTGATGGAACAGATTTGGCTGACGCATCATTAGAAGATATTATCACCGCAGCGGCTGGAGACGCCTCAAAGGCAGGCTTATTCAACAATGCTGCGCAAGTTTGGAACCATACATTTTACTGGCACTCAATGAAGCCCGGCGGTGGCGGCGCACCGCATGGCAAGATTGCCGAACTTATTGAGCGTGATTTCGGCTCTTATGAAGAGTTTGCGACCCAATTCAAAGCTGCCGGAGGTGGCCAGTTTGGCTCAGGCTGGGCGTGGCTGGTGCTTAAAGATAGCAAACTCGAAATCGTAAAAACACTGAACGCTGAGACTCCTCTCATTGAGAATGGTGTAACGCCTCTCCTCACCATGGATGTCTGGGAACACGCTTACTATCTCGACTATCAGAATTCGCGACCCAACTATATGGCGAGCTTCCTCGATAATCTGGTCAATTGGGACTTTGCCAACCAAAACCTGGCCGACGCACAGTAAAATAAGACACCAGGACAATGTTCTGAAAGCGGCACTCAAGAGAGTGCCGCTTTTTTCTTGACACATACTCAGCTTTTACTGAGGCTCGAGCAATGGAGAGGCGAATGAAAACGCGATATCTATTGTTTCCAATCGCAATGCTAATGGTCACTGCCTGCCAAGGCGGCGTCCCGACAGATCGCGAAATCGCAAATGCGGCATGTTCCGACCGCAGCATTCAATCCGGATGTCATCAAATCGTTCACGCGGTCATGGAAGAAGAAAAACGTCAAAAGCGAGAAGCTGCGGGCCTTGAGACGTCTCAGCATTCCTATTTGGAGAACTTCGAAACGCGGCCAGCCATTCTTGAAAACCCTACCGGGCCAGCGAGAGATACAAGCCCGACAAAAG
>JBCBQS010000195.1:0-5620 GCA_039820085.1 Pseudomonadota bacterium | reverse complement strand
CAAAAGTGCAGGAACAATGTCGCCCGGCAGCCCCGCCATCAGCACTTGGCATTCCGGATCGCCAAATCGGGCATTGAACTCCACCACTTTGGGCCCAGACGAGGTGACCATTATGCCAAGTGCTGATGGCGGGGCTGCCGGGCGACATTGTTCCTGCACTTTTGACCTGCGCAACAGGCGGCCTTGTCCATGGCCACCGCGAAATCGCTGAAATGATGGGGGTCAACGCGTTTCAGCCAAGCGCTTGTGTCGTGATGGCGACGGAAGGCTATCCCGAATCCTACCCCAAAGGTTCGATCATCAAAGGGATCAGTGACGCAGACGCAGTCGATGGGGTCAAAGTCTTTCATGCCGGTACCGACAAGGATAGCGACCAGTCTTTGATTGCCGTCGGCGGTCGCGTGCTCGGTGTGACCGCGAGTGGTGACGATCTCAAACAAGCGATCGATCGCGCTTATGCCGGGGTCGAAAAGATAGACTGGCCGCAAGGCTTTTATCGCAAAGACATTGGCTGGCGTGCGCTGAACTAGTGGCCGAAACAGATCTCTCCGAGCTGCTTCGAACGCTGAGCGTGAAACAGCATGATGGTGTCTGGCGGTTCGAAACGATCCCGCCCGAAGCCGCGTCCTGGGCTGATTTGGTCAATTTGCGAGATATCCGCACCATCGCGATGCTGTTCCAAGAAGCCGAGGGTCTGACTGTCATCGCCAAGGCCGACGAAAACACACCGCAAGACAATCGCTGGGCTTGGCTCGAGCTGTCCGTGTTCTCGGACTTGCAGGCTATCGGATTCCTTGCGCGCGTGGCTGCGGCGCTGACCGAAGTCGGTATTCCTTGCAATGCGGTGGCAGCCTATCACCATGATCATATCTTTGTCCCGATTGAGCGCGTGGGGGATGCGATCGCCGCAATCGAAACGCTTCGCGCTTCGGGCTAACCCTGCGTCTGACTTGTCCCGCGCAGCCGCTTCGCTAAACAGGGTCACAAAAGAACACCTATCTCGGGAGAGGCGTCATGGTTCACGGCGGCAATGCACAGGAAATGTTCACCGGCACGAAAGATGTCGCGGACACGCACAAGTTCAACGAAGCCAATCTAGAAGCCTGGATGGCTGACAATGTAGAAGGCTTTGAAGGCCCTCTAACCGTCAAACAATTTAAAGGTGGACAGTCTAATCCGACCTACAAATTGTTCGCAGGCGGCAAGACCTATGTGATGCGGCGTAAACCGCCAGGCAAATTGCTGCCATCCGCACATGCGGTCGATCGCGAGTATCGCGTGATCAATGCCCTCTATCCGCTCGGTTTTCCGGTCGCGCGGCCTTATGGCGTGTGCATGGACGAGAGCGTCGTTGGGACGATCTTTTACATCATGGATTGTGTTGAAGGGCGGATCATCTGGGACGGGACTCTGCCCGGGATGGACCCTGCCGAACGCCGGGCGATCTATGAGGCAAAAGTCAAAACCTTCGCCGATCTTCATAATGTTGACTGGCGCGCTGCCGGGCTCGAAGGGTTTGGCAAAGAGGCGGACTATATTGCCCGTCAAACCCATCGCTGGACCAAGCAATACGTTGCCTCAGAGACGAACAAAATCCCGGATATGGATGCGTTGATTGATTGGCTGCCGAAGAACATTCCGGCGGGCGACATGACGACCATTGTTCATGGCGATTATCGCCTCGACAATATGATCTTGCATCCGACTGAGTCGAAAGTGATTGCGGTCCTCGATTGGGAGCTTTGCACGCTCGGAGATCCGCTCGCAGACTTCACCTATCACTTGATGAACTGGGTTATGCCGAGTTCGGATCCTGCCCGGGGTGCTTTGGTGGATATTGACGACCTGAAAAGCTATGGCATTCCGACGATGGAAGAATACACAGCGCTGTATTGTCAGCACACAGGGCGCGATGGCCTGCCTGAGGTGGACTATTACTTTGCTTACAACGCGTTCCGCTTGGCAGCGATTTGTCAGGGCATTGTCGGGCGGGTGCGCGATGGAACCGCATCGAACGCTGCCGCCGCAACGATGGAGGCACGGGTTGCGCCGCTTGCCTCATTCGCTGCCGATTGTGCGAGAAAAGCCGGGATGGAAGGCTAATCGGCTCGGTTGACGTTTGACGATCAGGTTGGGCTAACAGTCAGCCTCAGCGAAATCTTTGTCGAAGATATAAGTCTTGTCCGAAATCGGCTCAGTGATGTCATTGTAAATCTGATTGTTAGGATCAGACCATGATTGCGCAAAAGCCTCCATGCGCGTGATGCGGTCGCCGAGATAGGCCTGAAGGTGCGGCGCATCGAGCATGCCCCAATAGTCTTTCGGGTCGACCCGGCAGTCAATCTGCTCAGCGTCTGACAACATCAGGTCGCTGATGTCTTGAATGAATCCGAGATCTACGTTCTGCCCCTCGAGATGATCCCGCATATGGTCAGCGCCGCTGCGGTGGAGGATGTACCCAAAATCATACCCCAGCTGCGCTGACATCAACGCAAACGGCGTCGGCGCGGCGTCATCTTTCAGCCACCCCCACCATGTTCTGTAGTCCATCATCGTAATTCCGTGGACGGCGATGTGCGCTGAATGGTGAATACGGACATCGTCGAGTCCCGGCAGGATCACCATAGCGCACGCGGACATGCATTGGCCCGCGATGACGACTGGTTCGGCGCGATTGTCCAAAATCGTACTCATGCCGCGTGCTGTTGCGACGTTCCCGCCGGGGCTGGTTATGATGATCCGACTGGCCGCTGGCAGCGCGTTCAATTTTAGAAACTGCTCTGGGAAGATTGCAGCATTATAGCAGATGACGTCGCTACCTTCGATCATGCTTACGCCTTCCATTTCGAGGCACTGCTCAACCAAAAGATCGGTCTGCGCATCAGGAAGATCAAATGAGATATCGCCTTGCGCGTTTGCACTGAGGCCGAACACTAATCCTAAGATGCCGATGATCGAAGAGCGCATGATATCTCCCTTGTATGCCTAACCTAACTTGGTTGAAAATTCCGACAAATCAAAGGCGCAAGTCGCATTATTGCTTGCCCAATGCGGGATGAGCGGCAAAATGCATCCCATTGGGAGAGAAAAATGAGTTTATCGACAAAACTGGCAGCAATGGCTGTCCTGGTGGCAGCTTCCGTTTCTGCAACATCCGCGCAAGACGCCAAAACGGTGATCGAGGCCGGGCACCTTTTGGCTGTACCGGGAGATGGTTATCTCAAAAACCGGTCAGTGACGATCCAGGATGGGCGAATTGTCAGCGTCACCCGGGGGTTCGAGGATCACCCTGACAATGTGCGGGTCATAGATTTGCGGGAGGCCTTTGTCATCCCGGGATTGATTGATAGCCATGTCCATTTGACCAATGAATTTTCGCCGACATCGCGCATGAAAGCGTTAAGCGATTCAGAGGTGGACGCCGCGCTTGAGGGGGCATCACATGCCCGAAAAACTCTGCTAGCCGGGTTCACGACGGTCCAAGATGTCGGCGGACCGAATGAAGCTGTTTTTTCGTTACGAGATGCGATCCGAACCGGCAAATTGCCAGGTCCGCGCATCCGGGCTTCTGGGATGGCGATTACGCCGACCGGTGGGCATGGCGATGCGAATGGCTTTTCGCCCGCGCTGACAAAAATCTTCACGGGTCCAAACGCGTGCAATGGCGCTGACGATTGTAGCCGCGCTGTTCGTGAAACCATTCGCTCAGGCGCTGACGTCATCAAGATCACGGCGACGGGCGGTGTGCTGTCGAATACGAAAGCCGGTTTGGAACAGCAATTTTTTGATGAAGAGATCGCTGCGATTGTGGAGACAGCCGCGATGATGGGCCGGAAAGTCACCGCGCACGCGCACGGCAAAGGCGGGATTGAAGCGGCTTTGCGTAATGGCGTTCAGTCGATTGAGCATGGCACCTATCTCGATGATGAAACAATCGCGCTGTTTCGCGAGACCGGTGGAACACTGGTGCCGACTGTGCTCGCTGGCGTAACCGTCACGGGGTGGACCGAACAGCCTTGGCTGCCAGAACCATCTCGTGAAAAGGCTGCGATTGTTGGGCCGCTCATGCTCGACATGCTGAGCCGCGCCCGCGAAGGCGGTGTGACGGTGGCGTTCGGCACCGATACGGGGGTTTCGAAGCACGGTGACAATTCACTCGAGTTTGATCTCATGGTGGATGCCGGATACTCACCAGAGGGGGCAATCCGAACGGCGACAGTGATTGCCTCCGAGCATATAGAGATGTCAGACGTGATCGGAACCATCGAACCTGGTAAGTATGCCGATATGGTGGTTCTGAGTGATGATCCGCTGCAAGATGTGACGGCATTGCGAGGCATTCAGATGGTGATCAAAGACGGCGCGACCTATCAACCGTGACTGAGTTTTGACATTTGCGGCTGATCAGCCGATGATTATTACAGAGTAACTTGCATAAACGGGGGCGTTAAATGCAATCCAGGCTAAAAAGCCTCGCGCTGGTCGCTGCATCAGCCGCACTCGTTGGGTGCGGCGCCTCGCCCGCTGAACCAAAGGCGGCGTCTGGGGTCGAATGTGTCGATATTCCAAACGGTCAGTATTTCCAAGTTGTTGAAGGACGGTTGGTCAGTACCAGCCTGCTTGAAATAAACGGCCAAGAGCGCCCTTACGAAACTGCGTTCAGGATTGCCAATACACTTTCGCGCATGGGCTACCCTTGGGTTCGGCTCGAATGGGATGGCCAAACGGCGATACTGTCTGGACTGGCTTTGGATGAAAACACCCGCACGGATGCGTTTTTGGCGGCGAAGAGCCTGCTCGAAACAGATATGGTTGCGGGGCGTCAGCTCGCAGCCGTGATCAATGAGATTGAGGTCCGAGACCCGGTGTCCGCGACCGCTGTTCGGTTGAGCGAAGAGCTTGCAGACGACGGCTATCCTTGGCTGAACGTCGTGATGGCGGGAAAAGTGGCGACATTGACAGGAGCGGCGCCGAGCGTGTCTGCTAAGACGGATGGATATCTCGTCGGGCGATCGACAGTTGAGTCAGATCTCGATGCGGGCGAGCGCGTCAATATTGTCGTCGATGCTCTTCGCTTAAACAATGGTGGTCCAGGGATTGGTGCACCGCTTCTCAATCTTACCGAAGGCGCGTCCGCGGGTGAATGTCAGGATGCGTTCTATGCGATGATGACCGACCGCAATATCCAATTCGAGCCGAATGAATCGGTGGTTTTAGATGGCAGTTCACGCCTCCTGGATGCAGCTACCGGGATCGCCCTTTTGTGTGAGAGCCATACGATTGAAATCGAAAGCCATATCGCAGGATTAGGCGATGATGCATTCAATCTCGATCTGTCTCAACGTCGCGCGTCGGCTGTGCGTGATTATTTGATGGCGTACGGTGTCGCTCCGGATGCTTTGGTCGCACGTGGGTATGGTGCCTCCCGACCTTTGGTGGCCGAAGAGGCATCTAATGCTGATCAGTTGAATGTCCGGACCGTTTTCGTGGTCCGACCGCGCAGCAATTAAAACGTGCAGATCAATCCCTGATTTGCCGGAATCTTGGCATCAACTGTTTCGACCCAAGCCGTTGAAATTGCCTCGGTGCCTTTGACCGGCGTTGGCGCGACGAGGTCGCG
>JBCBQS010000194.1:0-5622 GCA_039820085.1 Pseudomonadota bacterium | reverse complement strand
GAAACACGTCATTGCCCTTCACCAAATCCCCGATGAGGGTCCGGAACTGTGGACCGTGACATGCGCCGGGTGCCAGACCTTGATGGGCATGAATGAGCATGGCGTCACGGTGGGCACGACCAACCTCAAAACCAAGGGCGCGCGGGTCGGCATTCCTTATCTGTCGGTCTTACATAAAGCGCTGAGGCAAAACACCCTGGCGGCGGCGAGTGCTGTGGCCGAGACCGCGCCCGTCGCGGGCAGCCATTCCTACTGGATTGGCGATGCAACTGGAGCGGTGGAATGGGAACGATCACCCGGCAGCGCGTTTCGCAGATCGACCGAAGATGGACCACTTGCGCGGACCAATCACTGTTTGTTTGATGCGAATATTGAGTTGGAGGACACGCTGTCTGAGACCACGCATTCGCGGTTCACACGGATGCAGAGCCTCTTAGAACACTCCACAGACCATACGCTCCAGTCCTTGATCAGGGCCTTTTCGGATCGGTCCGATGGGCGGCTCAGCATTAATCGGTTCGCAGAAGATGAATCCGGCGCGACGACGAATGCGGTGGTGGCATTCAACGCTGCTGAGCTTGAATTCTTGGCATGTCGCGGTCCTGCGACAGAAGGCGCGTGGGTCGCGCTCGACTTTGAACGTCACTCGGTTCCAGCGCAGTAGAACTAATCGGACGATTGACGGGCACCCGCTTACGCTAGCGTACCAAAGCCGCCAACTCGCCACACGTCGCGATCAGGCGCTCAATATCCTGATCGCGTGACAGTCGATGATCTCCATCTTTGATCAGGTGGAAGACAAGATCCTCGCTTGTCAACGCTTCAACGAGCTTAAACGCATGCTGCCACGGCACATCCGGGTCTTGCGCGCCTTGTAGGATCCGGATTGGCATTTGAAGGTCAATCGGCGCGTCTAAGAGCGTCCAGTTTCTCCCATCTTCGATAAGATCGCGCGTGATCGGATAAGGATCGCCATAATCAGACGGGCGTAGCGTTCGCCCCTGCTCCATAATCTCGGATTGTTGGACGCTCGAAAACTCTGGCCACATCAGCTTTTGCGTGAAGTCCGGCGCGGGCGCGATCAGCACCATCGCAGCGACCCGCATTTTTAGTGCCAATGCCGATAGAAGCGCCATCCACCCGCCCATGCTTGACCCAACAAGGATAAGCGGTCCTGTGGTCAGACCTTCAATCGCGGCGAGCGCATCTTCGCGCCAAGCTGAAATCGTGCCCTCTTCAAATGCGCCGCCGGACAGGCCGTGCCCGGAATAGTCGAAGGCCAAAAACCCATGGCCATGGTCCTTCGCCCAAGCCTCGAGCATCGTCACTTTTGACCCACTCATGTCTGACTTGAAGCCGGAAAGCCAAACGAAAGTCAGGCCCGTTTTTGGAGCGGTATGGCGATACGCCAACCGTCGACCCTGCGGTGAAACGAACTCTTTGTGGTCCATGCCTCATCTCCTATTGCGCTTTTACTGCAACTGGTCGCCGCGCCTGGCAACTTCTTCATTCCATTGCGGGTCCAATTGCGCCAAACTCCCCCGATGAGCGAATCTGCGTGGCCAGACCTGACCGGGAAAACCATCTTGCAAGTCATTCCCGACTTAGCGGCGGGGGGTGCGGAACGCACAACGGTTGAGATGGCAGATGCGATCACGCAAGCCGGAGGGCGCGCTTTAGTGGCGAGCGAAGGCGGACGCTTAGAACCGAATCTACGCGACGTCGGCGGTGAACTCATTCGCCTCAACATGGCCAGCAAGAACCCCCTAACTGTGCGTAAAAATACCAAACTGCTGGAAGCCCTGATCGAAGAAGAGAGTATCGATCTCATTCATGCCAGATCTAGGGCGCCTGGATGGAGCGCGTACGAGGCCAGCAAAACAACTGAGCGTCCCTTCGTGACCACCTATCACGGCGCCTATAGCGGCCGGTCGGGGCTTAAAAAACGGTACAATTCGGTGATGGCGAAAGGCGATTTGGTGATCGCCAATTCTGAGTGGACAGCGGCCCATGTCATGGAGATTCATGGCACCGCGCGCGAAACCATCGTCACCATCCCGCGCGGCGTCGACTTGATCGAATTTGACCCGGAAAACGTCTCGTCCGCGCGGCTCGACAATGTCAAAACCGCTTGGGGCATAGACCCCAATGATGATCGCTTGCGTTTGATTCTGCCCGGACGATTGACCCGTTGGAAAGGCCAATGGCTCGCCGTCGATGCGCTTGGCGCGCTCGATCCTCAAGAGCGGGACCGGCTCCACCTGATCTTGCCTGGCGATGATCAGGGGCGCCAGAAATACGTAACAGAGCTTGAGGATAAGATCATCGCCCACCAATTGGGAGGTGCGGTGACGCTCGCAGGACATACCAGCGACATGCCCGCGGCTTACGCCCTCGCCGACATTGTGCTCGCCCCTTCGACTCGCCCTGAAGCATTTGGGCGCGTCGCGGCTGAAGCCTCGGCTATGGGTAAGCCGGTCATCGTCTCGGACCATGGCGGTCAACGCGAAACGGTCATTGAAGGCGAAACCGGGACCCGCGCAGAGCCCGGCTCTGTCACCGCACTCACAGCCTGTATTCGGACCTTATCAAATTTACCGGCTGCGGCGCGCGACGCGATGGGGCGTGCAGGTAAGGCTCATATTCGCAAAAACTACAGCAAAAAGCAGCTTCAAACCGCGACCTTAGCTGTGTATGCGCGTTTGCTTCTAAACAATGAGTCAGTTGAAAAATGACCCAATCACGGGCATATTAGACCAGCAAACACTGGCAACTATAGGAGATTAGCCATAGCCCGCAGACCATACGGCCGCCCCGAGCGCGCCAAACCTACCGGCCCTCGCACCAATCGCGACATTCGTGCCGAACGCGTTCTTCTCATCGATGAGGATGGGGAAAAACAAGGCGAAATGCCTATAGACGCCGCCCTGGACGCTGCGCGCGAAGCCGGTCTGGACCTCGTTGAAGTCTCACCCAATCAAGAGGTCCCGGTCTGTAAGATCGTTGACTATGGCAAGATGCGCTATGAAGCGCAGAAAAAGAAAGCTGCTGCCAAGAAAAAGCAGAAAACTCAAGAACTTAAAGAGATTAAGTTCCGCCCCAACATCGACAATCATGACTATGAAGTGAAAGCGAAGAAGATCGCCGAGTTCTTCGAAAAGGGCGATAAGGTCAAAATTACGCTGCGCTTCCGTGGCCGCGAAATGGCCCACCAACATCTCGGCATGGAAGTTCTGAAACGGGTCAAAGAAGAGTTTGACGAGCAGATGAAAGTCGAGCTCGAACCAAAACTCGAAGGCCGTCAAATGACCATGGTCATGGCGCCTCGGTGAGGTCATTCAAGGGTGTTTACGACCCCGCGAGGGACTGCATTAGAGTTCAACGCTGGTTTTCACTGGTCCGAAAAAAGAACCTTCGTTGGGATGAGATCCGACGCGTTCGGATCTGGGGAACGGACACCGTCGTAATGCCCAAGGTCGGACTAGATTTGGTGGGCCCAGATTTCGCGGTTTGGCTAAATGAATGGGATCACGGGTTCACTGTAGCGTTCTCGAAGCTGGGCTTGGAGCGGAAACTGCCGAATGACTGGTATTCACAGGCTGAAACCGGCGAACTCTACGATATTAAAATTGCTGAGAACTCAGCTTGATTTCCTACCCCTTTTGCGCTTAAACCCGCGCTTCCGCAGCGGCCGGGCCGAAAACGGCATGCCTGGTTGCTCCAAATGATGAACTGAGAGCCCAAGCGCTCACGAGGAGATCGAAATGCCGAAGATGAAGACCAAGAAGGCCGCCGCAAAGCGGTTCAAGATCACGGCGACAGGTAAACTGAAGCATGGTGTCGCCGGAAAGCGCCACCGCCTGATCAGCCACAATGGGAAATATATTCGCCAAAACCGCGGCACTGAAGTCGTCGCCAAGGCGGACACCCAGCGTGTCATCAAGAAGTTTCTGCCAAACGGCTTGAAATAGACGCCGTGCCCGGCCCGACCGGGTAGATCTGAACCGAATTTGTAGTAAGGAGCCTCATCATGGCCCGTTCACGTAATAAAGTGCCTGCAAAGGCCCGTCACAAGAAAATCTTAAAAGCCGCCAAAGGCTATCGCGGCGCGCGCTCGAAGCAGTTCCGCACCGCCACCGCGGCTGTCTGGAAAGCCGGTCAGTACGCTTATGTCGGCCGTAAAGTTAAGAAGCGTAGCTTCCGCAGCCTATGGATCCAGCGCATCAATGCGGCTGTCCGCGAACACGACGATACAATGACCTATAGCCGTTTCATCGGCGGTCTTGGCAAAGCCGGGATCGAGATGGACCGCAAGGTTATGTCTGATCTGGCGATCAAAGAACCTGCCGCCTTTGGCGCCTTGGTGGAGAAAGCTAAGGCCGCCCTGGCTTAGATCATTCTTCAGACCGGTTTAAAAAACCGCGCCATTTTGATGGCGCGGTTTTTTACATGAAAAATTGATAATCTACCTAAATTTTTATTTCATTTATTTTGTCTCTTGTCCGGTATAAAAAATAAACGCCAAGTGAATTGGCGAAAACTAGGAGACTTTAATATGATAAGTATTTTAACTTCATTTGTTTTAATGGGCGCTTCTTCTTCATACGGAACGACCAGTCAGATCACACAGCTTGTGGAGCCTACGACCGAAATCTGCAGGGTAAATGAAAACGATGGATGCTTGTTGCAGCAAGTCGCATTTGGCTTTTGCATTTACTCTTGTCCCGACGGGCCGCGTATCGAGGTGTGCACCGACGCGCCGTGATCGACGTTCCAACTTATCGGAGGGCATCGCGCCATGCAGCGCGATGTCTTCTGTTTTGCTAAGACATTCGCATTTTCAAGTTCAGGTATAAACTTGAATATAGAACGAAAGCGCTTAGAAAGCCCGCTTGCACGACGAGGGGCTTTTCATGTCCGATATCCAAACGATCGAAACCGAGGCACTTAGCGCGATTAATGGCGCAGCTGATTTGCAAGCGCTAGATACGGTCCGCGTTGCCGAACTTGGCAAGAAAGGCCGGGTCTCTGGGCTGATGAAAACGCTCGGCCAAATGAGCCCTGAAGAACGCCAAGACATGGGGCCAAAGCTCAACGCCCTGAAAAACCGCGTCGCTGACGCTGTTGAAGCGCGTAAAGCCGCGCTTGAAGATATCGCCTTGGAAGCGCAACTCGCGACCGAGACACTCGACATGACGCTGCCGCCAAAACCTGAACATGTCGGCGCGCTTCACCCCGTCATGCAAGTCTTCGAAGAAGTTGCCGCGATCTTTGGCGATATGGGGTTCACAGTCGCTGAAGGCCCGGACATTGAAGACGATTGGCACAATTTCACGGCGTTGAACTTCCCAGAAGGTCACCCTGCCCGCGAAACGCACGATACGTTCTTCATGGAAACGCCTCAGGGCGGTGATGCGAAGGTTCTACGGACCCATACATCGCCCGTGCAAATCCGCACGATGACGGACCAAAAACCACCGATCCGAATTATCGCTCCTGGCCGTGTTTATCGGAATGACTGGGACGCCACGCATACGCCGATGTTCCACCAGGTCGAAGGCTTGGTGATCGAAAAGGGCATCCATATGGGGCACCTCAAAGGCTGCCTGATCGATTTTGTAA
>JBCBQS010000193.1:0-5670 GCA_039820085.1 Pseudomonadota bacterium | reverse complement strand
TGTGTCTCTGGACGAACCTGGCAGCGCCGGTCGTGGCGTATCGGTTGATGCAGACTATCCGACCGGCCAGTTGCCGGAAGGGCGTAATCAGCCAGACAATCGCGAAGAGGTTCGCGGCCGCGTTCTTTGGAACACGCTTACGGCTGGCGGCGCCGGGGTTGAGTACTATTATGGCTATCAGACGGGCTGCGACGATCTTTTATGCGAAGACCATGAGACGCGCCAAACCAAGTGGGATGATGGGGCCAAGGCCGTCACATTTTTCGATCAGCATATCGGTACCCGCGCCCTTACGATGGTCGCTTCAGATGCGCTTCTGACGACGCAAGGGAGTGCACAGTCTGCCGCCAGTGTCGGGGTCTACGCTCTCCCGAACAGCCCAACAACGTTCGCGATCGAAGCGGAAGACATCGGCCCCAACCCACCCGGTGATTGGGTGTTCGAAAATGACAAGCCTGGATTCACCGGGACCGGTTATTATCGCTGGGCGGGGCCAGACCTCTTCAACATCAATGGCGCTGGCAGCGGCACGATGAGCTATGTCGTCAATATTCCAGCAAGCGATGCGGGTGACTTTCGATTTGCGTTTCGGGCGAGACGTATTGCTCGAACCGATGGGCGGACCGATCTGAACAATGATATCTGGATGCGCATCATTGAGGAGAGCAGTGGTCAACAAGTCCAGCCAAACGGTCAGTCGGGGCAGACTTGGTGGAAAATGTTTTTCAGCGGCAGCTTAACGGACTGGGTTTGGTCAAACAGTTTGGACCGCCAAGACGGTACAAAATTGCCGGCCACTTACAATCTGTCAGCGGGGCGTCACCGGATTGAAATTTCGGGCCGGTCTACAGAGTTCCATTTTGATCGCATGACCCTGAACAAAGGTACCAGTCGCTCAACCAATGAATCCAATACGACCGTTTCTGATGGGACGATTGGCGGGACTGTATCGAGTGTGGGGCCCGGGACTTCGGACGGTGACAATTATTTGTTCGCCGATCCTGGCCAGACCTATCTGGCCTATCTTGCGGACGATGTAGATGAGCAGGTCCTCGATCTCAGAGGGCAGGGAGGCACATATAGCGTCTCTTGGTTTGACCCGATCGCTGGGGGTGCTTTGCAAACCGGTTCAGTGGCACAGCTTTCAGGCGGCGAATATCGCGCCCTCGGCAGCCCGCCATCAAGTCCAAACCAAGATTGGGTTGCTTTGGTGCGCCGCAATTAAGAGGGTCTGCGAGCGCACCGTATCCGCGCCGAGCTTATTCTGCCGCCCGTTGTTGGAACATCTCAGCCAATAGGGCGTGCGGTTGAAGCGTGGAAAGCTGGCCGCGTACCTCTAAAAACGCGTCACGTGCCGCATCAATCGTGAGATCCATATCCGATTCCGTCATCGCGTCGCATAAGAACATGTTGTGCCAAGGGTGTATGTAAATGCCGCGCCTTAGCATCGCCTCAGACCACGCAAAGCCGATGCGAAAGTCTGGGTCATCATCAAATAGGAAGAGAGGCATCTGCACAGGTCCCGTTTGACGAAATGAGAACCCTGCATCGCTCGCCGCCGTGTCGAGCCCAGCGCGCAAATATGTTCCAAGACGTACCGATTTTTCCAAATAGTCGGTCTCGCGCAAGATTTGCAGCGTCGCGCGCGCTGCCGCCATCGGGACTGCTGCAAACCAAAATGATCCGGTCGCATAGATGGCTGCTGCGCCGTCTCTAGCGCGGTCAGAGCCGAGAAGCGCGGAGATCGGATGACCGTTGGCGAAACTTTTCCCCCACGTGCTGAGATCGGGACGGACACCGATGAGCTCCCAGCTGCAGTCGCGGGTCAGGCGGAAGCCTGCCCGAACATCATCCACGATTAGCATCGCGCCTGTGTCGTTGCACAGATCACGCGCGCGCTGTGCATAAGCAGGATCGGGTTCGGCTTGATCGATGAAAGCATCATGCTTGAAAGGTGCCGCAAAGATCCCGGCAAGGTCGTCCCCGGCGGCTGCAACGGCCGCTTCCAGACTTTCGACGCTATTATAATCGTACTGGCGAATATATGACCGGTCTTCTGGAAGGACCCCGGCTGGCATTGGCGTGCACCAAGGCATCGCGCCGTGATAAGCACCCGTCGCAACTAGGATAATTCGCTTGCCCGTTTGCGCTCTGGCAATGGTTTTTGCCATCGTGGTCGCATCTGTCCCATTTTTGCAGAACATTGCCCAATCGGCGTGCTGAACCATACCGACCATGTCTTCTGCGAGCTCAACCATGAGCGGTGAGGGACCGGTCATCGTGTCGCCCCGGTGCAATTGATCAATGGCGGCTTGATTGACGCGCGGGTCGCCATAACCGAGTAGGTTCGGACCATAGGCGCACATGAAATCGAGATATTTATTGCCGTCCGCGTCCCACAGATAAGCGCCTTCAGCTTTGCTGAAAAACTGCGGATAGCTGTCAGGGAGCAGCAAGGTGGATTCGTGTCCATAGACACCGCGAGGAAGCACGCGCTGAGCGCGTCGTTGAAGCTCATTATGGATATCACGTTGCATCATTGTCCTCCGAGCGGGTAGGCCTCGCGGTCTCGATCATTGAGTAGGAGATGATGGTTGGACAATTGAAGTCAGTTGGCAAGTGTTTGCAACGCGCGTGACAGTTCCGCACTGACTACAGAGTTCGCCCGGCTGCGATATGAAAAAGGGGCATTTCGCTAAATGTGAAGCGCGTGGCCGAGGCCTTTCAGGGCCGCTTCTTGGACCGCTTCACCTTGCGTTGGATGGGCGTGGATCGTGTCGGCGATGTCTTCTAAGCGAGCGCCCATCTCGATGGCTAATCCAAATCCAGATGCGAGTTCCGCGCAGCCTTTTCCGACAGCTTGAATGCCCAAGACGAGGTGATTGTCTTTTCGGGCGACAATGCGAACGAAGCCATCCGTTCGTTCAATCGCAAGCGAGCGTCCATTTGCGGCGAGGGGGAAGACCGACTCAACGATCTCGATCTCTTCCGATTTCGCGTCGTCCGGTGACAGACCCGCGGTGACGATTTCGGGGTCTGTGAAACAAATGGCCGGGATAACGGTTTTGTCCCATGTCCGGTTTTTTCCGGCGATGATTTCAGCCACCATCTCACCCTGTGCCATCGCTCGATGCGCAAGCATGGGCTCGCCCGTCACGTCGCCGATCGCATAGATGCCGGTCATCGCAGTTCGGCAACGCTCATCAATTTTAATGAAGGGACCATCCATATCGAGGACGAGATTGTCGAGGCTGAGCGTTTGCGTTTGCGGGGATCGGCCAACCGTCACCAGAACTTTCTCGGTTGAGATTTCGGTCTTCCTGCCTTCGGCAGTTTCGCAGATCAAATGGCCATCTTTGTAACCGGTGGCATCCGCGCTGAGATGAAGATCGATGTTTAAGTCTTTGAGTCGAGCGAGCACTGGTTTGGTCAGCGCTTTGTCATAGATCGGCAGGATTTGGCCTTCGCGCTCCACAATGCTGACCTTTGCCCCGAGCTTTGCGTAGGCCATACCAAGCTCAAGACCGATATAGCCCGCTCCAATGACCGCCAAGGAGTCTGGAATCTCGTCTACGGCGAGCGCATCGGTCGATGACATGATGTTTTCGCCAAATGGGAGATGCGGCAACTCGGTCGATGTTGAGCCGCTGGCAATGCAGATGTTTTCGGCGCTGATTTTGATGATGCCGTCATCGGTTTTGACCGAGACCGTTTTGCCATCGATGAAGCTTGCCCAGCCTGTGACGGTACGCACTTTTGCTTTCTTGAGCAGTGACCCAACACCCGTCGTGAGCTGGTTCACCACGCCGTTTTTCCATTTTATGGTCTGCTTGATGTCGATCTTCGGTTTTGAATGACGGATGCCGAGCGCGTTTTTCTTAGCGTGAGACGTCGCCGCTTCGAATTCATCCGCCGCGTGGATCAGCGCCTTTGATGGGATACATCCAACGTTCAAGCATGTGCCGCCGAGCGCTTCACCATCCACGATGATTGTGTCGAGGCCAAGTTGACCGGCCCGGATTGCCGTCACGTACCCACCGGGTCCAGCGCCGATGACCAAAAGTTTGCAAGACAGATCTGACATTTAGTCCTCGATAAAAATAGTCGCCGGGCTTTCTAGCAGGCCCTTGATGCGCTGGATGAAAACAGCTGCATCCCAGCCATCAATGATCCGATGGTCAAAGCTCGATGAGAGATTCATCATTTTGCGTGGAACAAACTCGCCATCTTTCCAAACCGGCATGACGCGAATTTTGTTGACGCCAATAATCGCCACTTCTGGATGATTGATGACCGGGGTCGTGACAATCCCACCCATCTTGCCGAGCGACGTGATGGTGATCGTGGAGCCGGTTAGCTCGTCTCGGGAGGCTGTGCCATTCTTTGCGGCATCTGACAGCCGAGTCACTTCAGCAGCGCAAGCCCGGAGGTTCAACGTTTCAACATGGCGGACGACGGGAACAACAAGACCTGAGTCCGTTTGAGCTGCGATCCCCATATGGATGCCGCCATACTGATGAATGATGCCAGCGTCTTCATCAAACCGAGAATTGAGGAGGGGTTGGTCTTGGATCGCCCGCGCCATCGCTCGCATCAAGAATGGTAGGATTGTGATCCGTGGCTGATCAGACTTGGCGTCTGCATTGAGCTGTGTACGAAGATCTTCCAACGCGGTCACGTCGACGTCGTCGACGTATGTGATGTGTGGAATAGATGATTTGGCACGCACCATTTGCTCGGCGATCTTGCGGCGCATTCCAACAAGCTTGATCTCTTTGACGGATGTGTCGGCGGCCATTCCTTGGGACGCAATTCCGCCCCGCACTTCACCGTTGAGATATGCGTCTAAGTCTTCATGACTGATCCGACCCGCGGGGCCAGAGCTCGGCACGGCGCGCAAGTCGACACCGGCCTCCATCGCTCGGCGACGCACCGAGGGGGCGGCTAAGGGTTTTTGTCCGGCAGGTGGACTGATGCGCATGACCGGGGCCGATGCTGGCGGCGGTGTCGGCGCGGGAGTAGCCGGCGCAACAGCTTCCGGTTCTGGATCAGGCGCGGGTTTGGGCTCTACAGTTTCAGGACGCGCGTCGCCCGGTTTCACATTGCCGTCTCCGGCCACTTCCATACGGATAATCGCGGCGCCAATCGCAACTGTATCGCCAACATTCGCGCCGAGCCAGGTGATCTTGCCATCCATTGGCGCTGGAATTTCGACGGTCGCTTTGTCTGTCATAACCGCCGCAAGAATGTCGTCTTCGCGGACTTGCGCGCCGATCTCGACCGCCCATTCGACCAGCTCTGCTTCAGCCACCCCTTCGCCAATGTCTGGCATTTTGATGAGATGCTCACCCATTATGCCGGCTCCATTGCTTTCTTGAGGGCATCACCAACGCGTTTTGGACCTGGGAAATAGTCCCATTCCTGGGCGTGCGGGTAGGGCGTATCATAGCCGGTCACGCGCATCGGGGGAGACTCCAAGTTGTAGAAGCAGTGATTGGCGATCAAAGTCACAAGCTCAGCGCCGAACCCACATGTGCGGGTTGCTTCATGCACGACGACACAGCGGCCAGTTTTCTTAACCGACTCCATAATCGTGTCCAAGTCGACTGGAACGATGGTTCGCAGGTCGATGACTTCCGCATCGATGCCGCTTTCTTCTGCCGCCGCGAG
>JBCBQS010000192.1:0-5698 GCA_039820085.1 Pseudomonadota bacterium | reverse complement strand
ACGCCATTCGGCGTGGCCAGCGAGTAGAGCTGGATCGGATGCTTGCCGACTTGCAGCGCTTTATCATGCGTTGGTCCAGCGATCGGACGGTTGATCGCGGCAAAGCGTCCGCCACTTTCTTTGTCCCAGGTCCAGACTTTAGGGGGGGTATATTCAGTGTCAGCCACGGGGCGATCTCCTTCAATAATGCTGCGCGCAGATCTAACCTTAAATAGGGACATCCCCTCGCGAAAGCCTAGAGCTAGTTTTGGAATAGGGTCTATGCTGGGTCTGGATGAACAGACTAAGGTTCAAAAAAAGCGCTTGGGAGGAGAAATATGACGGATTTGGTGACGCGACAGGACGAAGACGGATTGTGCTGGCTGACGCTCAATCGGCCAGATAAGCTGAACGCATTGACTGTCGGGATGTTTCAAGAGCTGCGGCGGCACATCATCGATTTGAAAAAAGACGAGAGCATTGGCTGTGTGGTCTTGCGGGGGGCGGGCAAGTGTTTTTCAGCCGGTCACGATCTCGGTGATATTGCTGAAGGGGAGAAAGTCCCCTCACCTGGCTGGCATTCGGAAACCCTGCGCATGCTCGAAAAGCTACCCAAACCGGTGATCGCAGCCGTCCATGGGCATTGCTATACGGGCGCGCTGGAAGTCGCTCTCGCCGCCGATTTCATCCTCGCAGATGGCAGTGCCAAGTTTGCCGATACGCACGCGAAATGGGCGCTGACCCCGATCTGGGGGATGAGCCAACGTCTGCCGCGCCGCGTTGGTGTGGCGACCGCCAAACGCCTCATGTTCACGGCCGAAACCGTGAAAGCAGAGGCCGCCCTGCAAATGGGGCTCTGTGAAGCGGTGTTCGATGCCGACACGTTCGAAGCAGATGTGCGCGCGTTTTGTCGTCAAATCTTGGCCAATTCGAGTTTCTCACACGCGGCCAATAAGCGCCTCCTCGAAGCCACGGACAGCGACCCAATGGATGCTGGATTGCAATGGGAAGTGATGGAGAATGAAGGCGTCGGTTCTGATATGCAGGCGCGGATTTCGGCGTTCATGAAGGGCTAGACCCGCATCCTGGCACGCCCTTTGCTCCGTTTTCTTGCGAGTTTGAACGGGACCGTGCCGCCATGAAACGCCTTTTAACCTGCCTTGTCTTTGCGGCTTTGCCCTTTTCGGCGCACGCGAGCACCGATCTTGCGCAGCAATGGGGGATCGAAGCGCACCGGCTCTCGCAAGAAACCATGCAAATGCTTCTGGCGGTTGATATGGGTCAAACACCAGAAATTTCAGACACTTATGCCCTCGACGTTTATCGCTTTGGGCGCACCTCAGCGGACCTTGCGACGTGGATCGATACGTCAAAAGGGCCGAATGATCTCGGGTGTATTTTCCGCGGCATGGCATCTGAATCTAACGATCAGCTTGAAGCGCTGGAAACCGAAGCGGACTTGCTGGATCAGCGCGCGAGTCTGACCCGGCTGGCAACCATGTTTGCCGACGCAGAAATCATCGCCGTCGCCGCGCAGCGTCGGACACCGACGACAGGACGCGTCGCCAATCAGATGCACAGCGTCTGCGGCGCCGACCCGGCCACCATCCTCGATCATTTGCATTAAAGCCGATTACCAGACCATCGCATCGCGCAAGTCTGCGCGCAGGTTTGCTGGCATCTCAATCGCACCAGACCCCACTTTTAGATCTGACGGCGCATCTTCGGGTTTAAGATACCGCCAGCCTTGAAAGGGTCGCTTCGGGGTTGGCTCCACGGCGATCAGTTCAGGTTCAAAGACCAGTTCACACGCTTTGCGCCCGCCGCGATCGGTGATCTGTTTCACGTCCACGATGACCTGGCGCACTTGGATCAGACCGCGGATGACCCAATAGATCGATCCGCCGGCGCTCAACTCATCGCCGCGCTTTGGAATCATGCGCGTGTGATGAACAGGTTTGGGATACGACTGCATGACGCGTTTCTGCCAATTCTCAAGATCGGCTACGTCATCGGCCCCAACGCATAATTTCACCATGTGGATCATGGCATATAAGGTAAATCAGGATTAATGTGTGTGAACCTAGAAATTCTGTCACATGTGCGGATAAGTTGTGGTTAAAAGAGAACGCGTTAGGGGAGCCCAAAATGTGGAAATTGGTTGGATTAGGACTGAGTGCGGCGCTATTCGCAAGTACGGCCGCAGCCCAAGACAAACACGATGTGTTTGGGACGTACCTCACCCAAGCCGGAACATCCACAGTGACAATTGAAGACTGCGGCGATGGCAGCCCGTGCGGCCGCGTCTCTTGGATTGATCCAGAGGCGATGGCGCCCGGCCAGACCCCGGAAACCGCACTGACCGAAGCGGGCGAGCCGGTGCTTGGCCTGCTCATGCTGCAGGGCTTTGACAAAAGACGAAATGATTGGCGCGGCGGCACAATTTACGACCCAGAGAATGACAAGTCTTACGCATCGAGGCTGAAACGCCGCGATGATGGCCGCCTTGAAGTGAAGGGCTGCATTGGCCCGATCTGCCAAACTCAGCTTTGGGACGTTGCCCCAGACGCCCTGCAAGCGTCCGCCCCAGCGACCAACTAAGACCCCTCATCTCCTCTGGACGCTTGCGCATTTGGTGCGGCATGCTACTGCGCGCCTTGCGAAACAGGAGAGGTCAAAATGGGTCACGACGCGACACCCCGGATCGAGACAGACACGATGGGACCCGTAGAGGTGCCCGGCGACAAATATTGGGGCGCGCAGGCGCAGCGGTCTCTTGGGAACTTTAAGATTGGCTGGGAAAAACAACCGCTCCCCCTCGTCCGCGCTTTGGGGATCGTGAAACGCGCTGCGGCTGAAACCAATATGGCGCTAGGCAAACTTGATTCGAAACTCGGCGATGCAATCATCACTGCGGCGAATGAGGTCATCGAGGGCAAGCTCGACGCGCACTTCCCGCTCGTGGTCTGGCAAACAGGCTCTGGCACGCAATCAAACATGAACGCCAATGAAGTCATCGCCAATCGCGCAATTGAACTGCTCGGCGGTGAGATCGGGTCGAAAAGCCCCGTTCACCCAAATGACCATTGCAATATGAGCCAAAGCTCAAACGATACGTTCCCGACCGCCATGCATATTGCGTGTGCCGAAGAGATCACCCACCGGCTGGTCCCAGCGCTGCAGCAATTGCACAATGCCTTGAATGACAAAGCCCAAGCCTGGACAGACATTATCAAGATTGGGCGCACGCATACGCAAGACGCGACACCCGTGACGCTTGGCCAAGAATTCTCCGGCTATACCAAGATGGTCGAGATGGGCATCGCCCGCATCGAACAGAGCCTGCCTGCCCTGCTCGAACTGGCCCAAGGCGGCACGGCGGTTGGCACGGGCCTGTCGACCCCGATCGGCTTCGCTGAAGGCGTTGCCGATAAAATCGCTCAAATCACCGGCCTCAAATTCGTTACTGCGCCGAACAAGTTTGAAGCCCTGTCCGCGCATGACGCGATGGTGTTTGCGCATGGGGCGATCACGACGGCTGCGATGTCGTGCTTCAAAATCGCAAATGATATCCGGTTCCTTGGCTCAGGACCGCGCTCCGGTCTTGGTGAACTCGCCCTGCCAGAAAACGAGCCTGGCTCCTCGATCATGCCAGGCAAGGTCAACCCAACGCAATGCGAAGCCATGACCCAAGTCTGCGCGCATATTCACGGCAACAATGCTGCAATCAGCTTCGCGGGTAGCCAAGGACATTTCGAACTAAACGTCTTCAATCCGATGATGAGCTACAATCTCTTGCAATCGATCCGATTGCTGGCAGATGCCGCCGTGTCATTCACGGAAAACTGCGTCGTCGGCATCGAGCCGCGCCTCGATAATATCCAGCGCGGGCTTGAGAACTCTTTGATGTTGGTCACCCCACTCAAAGAGAAATACGGCTATGACCGGGCTGCCAAGATTGCAAAAACTGCGCACAAGAATGGCACCACGCTGCGCGAAGAGGCCATTGCAGACGGCATCCCAGCCGAAGACTTTGACGCAATCGTACGACCTGAAAAAATGATCGGACCTAGCTGATCACGCTGGCGCAGACTTGCTCGAGCGTTTTCCCATCGCGGTCTGCAATCTGCTGCAGTGTCGCGACGCTGCTGGCGCTTAAACCCTCGCAGCCTTTGCTGTTCGATGGCGCGTCCGTTACGGTCGGCTGATACGGCTGCTTGGCGGTCGAGACCCCGACAGCATTGGGCGAAGACGTTTTGGGCAGGCGTGCATCATTGCAAACATCTGTTGCAATTCCGAGCTCTGTGACGGCCAGCATTGTTTCGCCATAGGTCAGACTGTGTTTGGTGGTCAGCTCTGTGACTAGACCCATAATGTCGACGGCTTTGCTATTATCTTCTTCGGAGAATTCGACGACGGAATCAAAAGCGAGGCCCATTTTGAGATAATCAATGGCCTGGCCAGCTGTCTCGCTGCTCGCCATGGTGGAGGCGATGCAGGCGCACCCTGTTGAATCGGATGCGCCGCCGCGAAATTCTTTGTCATGAACGCTGAGACTGCTCTTACAGCTTCGCGCAAACTCAATTTGAGCCGGATTGAGGTTGTAATGCTCGACGGCGCGTTCAAAGTTCTTCTCTGATTGCATGGACATCCAGGCAAACGCGCCAACACCAACAACAATGAGACCTGCGGATCGATAAATCTGGTTCATAGAACACCCCCAATTTGAGGTGTGACTAGCAAATAAGTCCTCGCATTCGCTGAAATCAGTCCGCCAAATTTCACCGCGCCATTAGGTCTCTTGCAACGTTTGGGGCCTGACCTTTTCGAAAAATCCCGCTAGCTAGGCACAGAATCATCTGACCTTATTGAGGATACTCCAATGAACACTGCGCCAGTCGGCTCGAAAGCCAATCCATCTGAATTCGATGTCATGCCTCGCCTCGCAGACGATGAGCCATATTTCGTGATCCGCGCCAATGATCCCTTATCCAGCGCTTTGGTGGAGCTTCACGCCTATATTGGCGCCGGACAAGCTGGCGCGGCGCACAACATGCTGGCAGAGATTATGGCGCTGACCGCTGCCAAAGCCCCCCGCCCTGCCTCCAGCCCAAAGTATCGCGAAACATTTGCGATCTCTCTCGCCATGGAGCAATGGCGCAACGCCCATCGCGGAGACTAGACTTGGTTGAGCCCATCAATCTCAACAAGGTAAGAAAAGCCAAAAAGCGCGCCGAGAAAACCCAGCGCGCAGCGGAAAACCGAGCCAAATTCGGCCGTACAAAAGCGGAAAAAGCCCGCGACAAACAACAGGCAGACAAATCAAAGAGCGCGCTCGATCAGTCCAAGCGCGAGCCTTGATGTCGGTTATGGCGCAATCCTTGATTGGTTGAATGGATTGGACCACTCTAATCTCAGGCTGGGACACGCTTAAAGGGACCGATCGATGATCAAGACCATTCTGGTGATTGGCGGCGCAGGCTATATCGGCGCGAATGCCTGTAAGGCGATCAAACAGAGCGGGCGCGAACCGGTCGTGTTCGACAATCTCTCGTCTGGTCATCGCCATGCCGTCAAATGGGGCGATATAATCGAAGGCGATATCCGCAACGAAGCTGAGATCCGCGCCGCCCTTGATCGTGTGCGCCCCGATGCAGTGATGCATTTTGCGGCCAATATAGAAGTCGGCCAAGGGGAAAAAGACCCCGGCGCCTTTTAC
>JBCBQS010000191.1:0-5760 GCA_039820085.1 Pseudomonadota bacterium | reverse complement strand
CAATCATTGGGGCCGGCCAATGGCGCCGGATCAGTGGTGGGCGGAGCTTTATGTCGACCCAAACGATGGGCTCATCAAGCGGACAGCTAAGCTCTGCCGAAAGCTTGGATTGCGTCACTATCGCGAGGCGCGGCGTGCGGACGCGAAACGCCGCGTGCATGGCGAGCCATCACAGGACCTGTGCGTCCTCAGTGAGACGCGTTTTTTGGTGAAGCTGAAAGGCTGCTGGTTTCAGATCGATACTGATCATGTGCCACAAGATCAGTATGGTCGCGGATTTCGCGGGCGTTCGCTGGCGCTTCAGTTAAGCGGTGGTCGTGAAGACGAGACGCCGCGCTGGCACATTATTGCCAAGCGACAGCTCTCAAAAAAAGAGCTGAAGACCCACAAACTCAGCAATGACTGATCTTGAGTGGCGGTGTGAGTCGAACGGACTCTCGCCGCCACTTATTTTTGAAGCGCGTCGCAAATGAGACCCGCGCAAGCCTCTGATGTTTGCTGGGTCGTATCCACAGTGAAGTCATAGGTCGCGTGCTTATGCACGATATCGTACTGGCCGCGCGCTTGTCCGTGGACCCGGTCACCCCGGGCGACCTCGCGACGTTCCAGCTCCTCGAGGTCGCAGTGCACACCAACCCAAAAGACGTCCAAGTCCGCAAGGACGATTTGCCAATGATCCCACAAGTCTTTGGACAAGATAACTTCATCCAGAATGACATCCATGCCATCCATTGCCAGAGCAGCAGCGGACTGTTGATGTGCTTTGAGCGTGGCCAAACCAAACGCCCCGAAATTCAAGCGGATCAGGCCCGCTTCGGTCCGGTCGAAGAAAAACCCGTCGGGAGTGTTGTGCAGTGCAGGTGGCAGCATGGCAAAGGCATCGTCAATGCCGGTCAGTAGATGCGGGCGCGGCAAAAGCGCTTGCAGTGATCTTGCGATACTCGACTTCCCGGCCGAGGTGCAGCCATTTAGAAATATCACGCTCATCGCTTGAGACGGAGGCTAAAGACCAAGGCTCGCCAAAACGGTTTCTGTATCCGCGCCCAAAGTCGGTGGATCAAGCGCAACATTTGCGGGCGTCGCGCTGAACGAGACGGGGTGTTTCATGCTGCGATATTCGCCCGCTTTTGGATGCTCTCGCGTCTCGAAAAACCCAACGGCTTCCAAATGCGGATCCGCCAAAACATCGCTCATTTGATTGTAGCGCATGGCTGGGATGTTGGCCGCATCGAGCAGCGTCAGCCACTCATCTGTGGTCTTAAGCAGGGCCACCTCGCCAATAATGGCATAAAGATCGGTGATATTCTCTGTCCGCGCGGCGTAGCTTGAAAAGCGCGGGTCTTCGAACACGCCTGGTTTTCCGCCCATCTCGAAGAACGTTTCCCATTGTTTGTCCGAATAGGGGACCAGGCCAATATAGCCATCCTTGGTCTTGTAGGGCTTACGATTGGCATTGATCGAGCGCGTATAGGCAAGCTTGCCATTCCCGGGCAGGAAAGTCTCTCCGTACAAATTCTCGACCATGTTGAAAAAGGTGAAACTCTCTAACATTGGCACCGAGACGAACTGACCTTCGCCGGTCTTGGCTTTGTGATAAAGTGCGGCGAGCGTTGCGTATGTGGCGAACAGGCCGACCGTCTTATCCGCGACTAAGCTCGGGGCATATTCTGGATCGCCGCCAGAGCGCATGGCGTTGAGCGCAGCAAAGCCTGACGCGCCTTGGATCAAATCATCATAGGCTTGACGCTTTTCGTACGGTCCACCTGCGCCAAACCCCGCGCAATGAACATAAACGATGCCCGGATTGATGGCTTTCACGCTCTCATAATCGAGCCCAAGACGGCCCATGCCGGCCAACCGAACATTGTGAAAAAAGACATCGGCTTCTTTGAGGAGCGCGACGATGGCGGCTTTTCCGTCAGGGTCTTTTGCGTCGAGCTGAACCGATTTCTTGTTGCGGTTGAGGCTGGTATAGATTGGCCCGAGATCACCGGTCGGCGAGGCGCCCGCATAGCGCATCATGTCACCAGACTTACCTTTTTGGCCCGCTTCAATCTTGATGACGTCAGCGCCAAGATCGCCAAAAATCAGGGTCGCAAATGGTCCTAAGACCACTGATGACATGTCGATAATTTTGACACCTGCTAAAGGGCCTGTCCGCTTCGTCGCATCGCTCATAAATCTTCTCCGAACTCGTTCGTTCGGATTTCAAAAGCTTCTCCCGGCGACACGCAAGGACTTTCTTTGCGCTATCCGTACGCTGCATAGGCCTGACACACAGCCAAAGTGAGCTGATGCATCATTTGATCGATTTTTTCGAGCGGTTTGATGATGTTCTGGTGCAGCTGGTCATATCCATTGGCGGGGTTGCCGGTCATGTGCCCGGGCTCGTTGAGCTCTGCCAAATGAACTTCTTCCTCGCGAGACGCAGGGAAGATTTGGCAAAGCAAGTCGACCGCATCGCCAATCTGCATGGTCCGGATGAGGTTCATAATGTCCTCAACCGACGATTCGTGACGCCGCGATACAGTCGGCAATTGCCCGGCAAGCGCCAGCGCCTTCATCATCAAGGCTTGGCGGATGGCGTGTAAGACATGCACCTCAAGACGGGCTTCGCGGCGATCATCATCACTTGGCGCTTGATCCATGTTCGAGAGCATCGGATCGAACTTACTGAAATCTATGCTGAAATTATTGGCGATACGCTCAATCGAATTATTGGTCTGGCTCGACTGCAAGAGATAATAGATGCGCCGATAAGCGAGGGCTTGATCCGTTGTGTCGGCAAATTTGGACAAAGCCACCCAAAAGCTTGGATCATAGACACCGGCATAGGCACGTAAGACCGGAACGCTGGTCGCCGATCGGGCGATCGATGCAAGCTTCATCAGCCCGCGCATGCGCGGTGAGTCTTTTATCAAATCATTGACTTGGTCCTGCTCGCGGCGAAGCGCGGAGCCGATGCCAGCAGCTGTGTTCACCGGAACGCCGAGCTGTTGCAGTGTGGCATTGTGAGAGATCGCGCGCAAGGAACGGGGCCCGGCCGGACCGGCGCTGCGGCGTCTCTGACGTGACCCGGCTTTGACTAGAAAGTTCGTGGCAAAATCGTTCAGCAAACGGCCATAGTCTGGGTTTGCGAACAGGCCTTCATGCCAGCGCCGCAGCGCCCGATAGAAATCCCAGACGAGGTCGGTTCGGCTATAGAATGGATCGTCGGATGTATCATTTGGCTCAGATAAGAGATGATCCGCGAAGGCATTGTAAGTTGCGGTTGCAAGGTCTGGGTTGGCGAAATGCAAATAGCCATCACCGCCTTGAAAGCTGACTTCGTGGCGAAGCGGAACGCCGCGTGCGCGCGACTGTTCACGCGTCCAATGGCTGAGAACATGATCAAAGCGCTGGTCAAAGCTACCGGGCCACGCGCCACGGCCCATGGATTCGCCATGGGTGTTGAAGATCAGCAAAGACAGACCGGCATCGGCTTTGGCGACCGCGCGACTGATCAAATTATGTATCCGCTCAATCGCCATGTCGGCTGAGACCTGCCCGATGAAACGACCGGCATCTGAAAACCCAAGTTGAACGCTCAAATAGCCGCGGCGATCGAGATATTTCAGGTATTCTGGTTCATCCAAGAGTTGTTCAATGAACCGCCCACCGGTTTCGAGGGCTTCGGGCGTCTCAAACAAGGGTGAGATATCGAGCTGGTGATCGACCCCATACTGGCGGGCAAGATAGAGCGCGCCCATTACCGTCGCTGGGTTTTCGCTTTCGGCGATGAGAAACCGGATCGTTGAGTCTGCATCGATGTGCTTCAGCAATTGCGCACACATCATAAACTGACGGCGGGCGGTCGATTGCTCTAAAAACAGGTCCGCAAAGTTGACATCGAGCGGCTGTTTAACCGATGCCAGTTCGGATAGCTTTTTCAGCGCGCTGCGCCCGAGGTCACGGTTTTCCGTTTCGAGGCTAAGATCGCGGCTAATGACTGTGCGAATTTGCTCTGCGTTCAATCGCAAATGAATGCGGGCCGTGCCAAGTTTGAGGGCATCGACTTTCGCGGACAACGCAAGCAGGTCACGCGCCAAGTGCTCGTCGTGTTCTGATGCAGCGAGCGCGCGCAACGTCTCGATGATCGGTTGAGCGCGAATGATGCGGTCCGTTTGTGCGGCTGTCAGTAAGTTGGCCGCCTGAACCAGATTGTCCGGCAAGGTGAGATCTTCACTAAAAACCTCGGCTTCAGCTTGCGTCAGCACAGCCGCTGCATCGAGCTGCTCGATAAGGCCGGACAAGGTCGCCTGCGTGTCGCCCGTCGCGCGGTCTTGCAGCGCGGTGAGGTCGACGACATACCGGCTGAGCTGCACGGCTTTTTCCTGCAGACGCAACGCGAAGGATTGCGACCAATGAATATCAGTTCGCCCATCGAGGTCGTATCCGACCCAGCTCGCGATTGTTGGAAGGCTGAGCTTGAGGGTGCGCCAGGTGTCTGGAAACGTACGGCGCGCGATATCCAAGACGCGGGTCGCATAAGCCGTCAGTGCATCTTGAGCATGGGTAATCGTGGCTTGTGCTTCTGCGTGCTCGCCGAGCAAGGAGATCGACTTTGACCAGGCCCGCCCATCCGCCGTGATAGATTTGCGCAGCGCATCTCCGCTCGTTTCCGTATTCTCCGATACATGTTCCGCGAACGCAGCGCGAATGTTCGGCGATAGCGCAAATGTCGGATGCCCCGTAAACACGACGCCGCCCAGGGGGCGCTCCACAAGCGTTTGGAACGCATCCCACCCTTGATCCGCGAGCGCCGATAAACGCTGGTCTAAATCTGTTGTCACTTGGTGCTGGCGGCGAAACTGCGCCGCCCGTTCGATGATCAGATTGCCATATACGGACTGGCTGGTCTGTTCCAAGTCTTCAAGCGTCAGCGCGCCGGACTCTAGGGCGCGAAACAAGTCTTGCGCATAAGCGAACACCGAATTGGTTCGCGGGTCGGTCGCGATCCGGTTGGCGTGCGCACGAAGGGAGGCCTTTGCATCGTCAACGGTTGGGGCGTTTGTGTCTAGCGCTGTCATGGAGCCCGTCTAACGACAATATCAATACGATGCCAGTCCTACGGAGCGAAACGAGCTATGCAATTTGGCAGCGCCTCTGATTTGAGCGGCGGGCTTAACTTTGGAGGCGGTGAATATGACCGGTCATCATTTTCGCATATTCGCGCACAATATCTTTGGCGCTGTCTTCAGACGTTTGTGCGCAAAGCCGGATGATGCTGCTCCATAAGTGGCAGATAATCAAAGCGGTCGCGTGGGCGGCGCGCGGGTCGATGTTTGGACCGAGTTCAGTGGTCAGACGCTCTGCAAGCACGGCGGCGTTCTGTTGTGTATTGATGCGATCCGCGTCCTGGATCACGGGGTCCACCACCACAGACCCCCAGATCACCATCATCGCAGGATCAGATTGAACAAGCTCGATTTGTTGGTGCAGGAGCTGCTCTAATTGGTCTCCAAAACGGGTTAAATCCTCAATTGCAAAAAAAGTTTCGGCGACACTTTCATCGATCTGCCGCATCTCCAAAGCGAAGAGTTTTTGCACGAGCGCCGTGCGCGACGGAAAAAACTGATACAGCGTGCCGACAGGGACCTGCGCCCGTTTTGCCACTTCGGTCATTTTCAGATCCAACGATCCAGTTTCCAATAGAAGGTCACGCGCGGCCTGTTCGATCTGGCGCACTTTCTTTTTGCTGCGCGCTTGCGTGGGTTCGAT
>JBCBQS010000190.1:0-5853 GCA_039820085.1 Pseudomonadota bacterium | reverse complement strand
GCCAGCATCAACGCGTGCACTCGGATACGCAGTTCAATGTCGAGGGTAATCTCGCCATACTCTACGAGAATATTGCGATCGCCTTGCTGGCGATAAACGACTTGCGGGCGTTGCGCACCAGAGCCAGGGATTGTGTGCAGAATAGGAGAGAGTGTTTGAATGTTTTGCGTGGGCGCATTTGCGCCCAACTCGATGACATCTTGCGCCGACACAGGGACGAAGCGAATGCGGTCTCCGGGTGCCAGTTGACCGATTTTCCATCGGTCTGCAGCAATGATCACAAATGGGCAGACAAAGCCGCCAAGCGATGGCCCATCTGGTCCGAGAATAATCGGCATGTCGCCCGTAAAGTCGACCGCGCCGATCGCATAAGGGTTATCGTGAATGTTTGACGGATGTAGCCCCGCTTCACCGCCATCTTTTCGGGTCCATTCTGGCTTTGGTCCGATCAAGCGAACACCTGTTCGATTACTATTGTAATGAACCGCCCACTCAGCCTCACAAATCATTGCAATGTCTTCGGCCGTGAAGAAATCCGGTGCGCCGTGAGGGCCATAAAGGACGCGGAGGGTCCATTCCTGGTTCAGGGGTGGCATGGGTAATTCTGGGAGCGGGACGACGGCCATGTCATCACTGATGTGCAAGGTGTCGCCCGCGAGCAATCGGCGCGCCGCGTGGCCACCGAATTGGCCGAGCTCAAATGTGCTCTTGCTGCCAAGATAACTCGCGACATCCAGGCCGCCTTCGAACAAGACATAGCCGCGCATACCTGGGCCCTCGATGCGGCCGAGCGTGAGCGTCTGACCAGCTGCGATCTCGATCGCGGCGCCCGGCGACACCGACTCACCATCAAGTTTGGCTTGGAAGTCTGCACCTGTAAGGCAGATCCGAGCAGGGGCGTTGAATAACAGCGTCGGCCCACTGACCGTGATTTCGAGGCCCGCAGCCCCTTCATGATTGCCAAGTAATCGATTGCCGAGGCGAAATGAATAGTCGTCCATCGGACCGGAGGGCGGCACACCGACCGCCCAGAGACCAATGCGGCCAGGCCAATCCTGAACAGTGGCAGATGTCCCGCCGCTCAAAACGTGTATGCTTTTCGGCGCATAGGTTACCGTACTCAGCATGCCGGTACATACGTCGCCGCTGCCAAAACGCGCGTCGCGGACCACATCTCTCAGCCAACGCAGGTTACTTTCGATGCCGTCTATTCGGCTATTCCCGAGGGCGGCCTGCATGGCGGCGATTGCTTCATCGCGGGTTGGTGCATGAACGATCAGCTTGGCGATCATAGGATCATACCACGCGCTAACGTTCACACCCGCCATCACCCAAGTTTCAACCCGCACATCATCTGGGAAGTCTGCGCTGGTTAAAACACCAGAGGTCGGGCGATACTCCAAAGCAGGGTCTTCAGCATAAAGGCGCACCTGGATCGAATGTCCGTTTGGTTGGGTAGGCGGTTCGGCCATAAAGCCGAAATCGCCAGCCGCGCCGCGGATCATCCACTCAACCAAGTCGATGCCCATGACTTCTTCTGTGACGCCGTGTTCGACTTGAAGACGCGTGTTCATTTCCAAGAAATAAACCTGCTCACGTGCGGCATCATACAAAAACTCAACGGTTCCGGCGGACCGATAGTTTGCGCCTTTTGCTAACCGAACCGCTGCTTCGAATAATGTCTGACGAACCGCTTCGGGTAAGTTTGGGGCTGGAGCTTCTTCCACGACTTTTTGATTGCGGCGCTGAAGCGAACAATCCCGCTCGCCCAAGGCTACAACGTGTCCTGCGCCATCACCAAACACTTGCACCTCGATATGGCGTGCACGTTCGACATAGCGTTCGAGAAAAACGCCTCGGTCGCCAAAGTTTCCCTCGCCCAATCGGGTGACCGTCGCGAAACTGTCTCGGACCTGATCGGCATCGCGACAAATTTGCATGCCGATTCCGCCCCCGCCTGCGGTCGCTTTTAAGATAATCGGATAGCCTATCTCATTTGCGGCTTCGACGGCGGCGACCGCGTCGGTGAGAAGGTCGGTTCCTGGCGCGAGCGGGACGCCCTGCGCGCTGGCGAGTTCGCGGGCGCTGTGTTTTAAACCAAAGACGCGAATGTTTTCAGGCGTTGGTCCAATAAAAGCGATGCCGGCGGCAGCACATGCAGCGGCGAAGTCCGCATTCTCTGCCAGAAATCCATAACCCGGATGAATGGCGCCTGCGCCGGTGTCTTGAGCGACTTTTAAGATCGCTTCGACGTTTAGATAGCTTTCTGCGGCGGGCGCAGGACCAACGCAAATCGCGATATCGGCTTCTGACACATGCAGCGATTCAGTGTCCGCTTCGGAATAAATGGCGACAGATCTCAGACCCATGCGTCGAACGGTCCGGATAATTCGCGTCGCGATCGCGCCGCGATTGGCAATCAGGACCGTATCAAAGGTCATGCGGTGATGATCATTCGGACCGGCGTGGGGTTGAATCCATTACAAGGATTATTGATCTGCGGACAGTTCGACACCATCACATCAACATCCATCTCGGCGCGTAAATCGACAGTCAGTCCCGCTGCGGAGATCCCATCTACGATCCCGAGCGAGCCGTCTTCCATGACCGGAACATTCATGAAGAAGTTGATGTTCGAAACGATGTCTCGTTTGGTGCGATCTTCAGGCAGGCTGGCTTTGAGGTAATTCTCAACACAGGCATGTTGCGATTTCGTATGATGTCCATATCGGAGCGTGTTTGACTCAACCGAACACGCCCCGCCAATCGTATCATGATAGGCAACCGAGGTATCTGTGATCGTCATCATCGGGCGACCTTCATTCGATCGAAGGATTGCGCCTCGCCGCAGGAAAAGATTGCCTTGCGCGGAAACCGTATCTTGGGCGCTGTAGCGCTCTGCATCGTCGCCTTCAGAATAGATCAAAAGATCAACCGCCTGGTTGCCCTCAAGATCGACAATGCGCAGCGTCTCGCCCTTCTTGACCTTATGGACCCAGAAATGGCGCGAAGGCACAGTTTCGTCATACTGGATTGTGCCGGTGAGGCCGGCAAGATGCGGATCGGTGGTGGGATCTAGCGTGGTCGTGTCAGGCACAGCATCGGCTCCTTCTATCGGCGATAATAGTCTTCAACATTGAGGAAGGCGCGCAGGCCTTCTGGCGTATCGTTACGTATCGGGTCGTCTTTAGGTGTGACGGGGCCGCGCCATGCGGTGACGCGAAGCGGCGTTACCGTCCAGTCGTCACGCGGATCAAGGACATGCGGACAATTGGCGATGACGAGCATCAAATCCATCTCGGCGCGAAGCAGCACCGTACGGCCTGGTTCAAATGGGCCGATCTGCGGTGTGATCGTGCCATCCTCTTCGACCTTCGCGCCTTTAAAGAGATTGACGCAGGGATGAACGTCTTTGCGCCCCAAGCCATGCTTGCCAACACCGAGCAGAAACCGATCTCGGCCATTCAGAAAATAGCGCCCGGCTTTTTCACCTTTGCCATACTTGGCGGTGCTCAATTCCTCATTTGACGTTCCACAAATACAATCATGCGTGCCGGCGTCGTCCTCGAGAAAACTCATCAGGACCCGGCCCATATCAGAGAGGAGCAGTTTCCCCGCGCCCATATAAGCTGTCCATTGGACTTTGAGCGTGTCTGCGACGTTCAATCGTTCAGTCGGCATCTCCGCGTTGAAGATTTGGAAGGACGCGCACGCATCCCCTTGTAAATCGATCAATCGGATACGCCCGCCGCGATTAATGCGCCGAATGGCATATCCTCCCGCCGCGATGGTTTCTTCCCAAAGCAAGTCTTCGGGCGGTACACCGTCTGGCAAATCATCCGCGACAGGTGGCAAGATCGGCATCGACTCGACGACGGTTCCCGCCATTGCGCGGGCATGGTCGCGTGCGGCTTTCGGATCACCAAGTCTTTGCGTCATGCAGCCACACCCTCATCATCGTCGGCTTGCGGCTCTGAGGCGTCTTCGAGATCTTGAAGCGGCGGCAGCAAAGCTGTGGTCGTAAAGAGTTTCAGCTGCTCAACGCCTCGCAATGCTTGAAGGGCATCACAGAGCGCGTTCAAGCGTTGCGCTGAGCCCTGAACGAGCAGCACTTCCAAAGACTGATTGCCTTCTAGAAAGACGTGTTGGGACGAAATGACTTCTTTCAGAAACTTCGATTGCGTATGCGCCAATTGCTGGCGGACCGTTCCGCGATCGCCGCCATAGACCAAGGTTATTGTGCCGGCATGAACGCCCTCAGGACGAGTGAGGGTCTCATGGTCTGCGAGCGCGTGGCGGATCAGTTCTGCAATGAGTTGTGAGCGAGACGGCAAGCCCCGTTCGGCGATCATTGCATCCAATTGCGTGAGCAAGTCCAAGGGCAAGCTCATGCTGAGACGGGTCAAATTGACGGGTTTCTTAGTCATGTGCCGCATCTTGATAATTATTACGAATTTCGTCAACAGTAATACTGTGTTCAGCTTGCGGTTCGCCGCTTTTATCTAAGGGGAGGTCATAAACCGCCGTTGCGCCGAACCGGTTTGGCGCATGAGGATCGTGTCGACGTTTGTCCAAGACCAGCACGCGCGTTCCCAGAGAAAAGGCTTCCGAAACATCATGCGTGATCATGATCACGGTTAGCTCATATTCGGTCCAAAGGCGCTTTGTGAGGGCTTGCATATCCGCTCGTATACCCGGATCCAGCGCTCCGAAGGGTTCGTCTAAAAGCAAAATTCGCGGGCGCTTGATCAGAGCCTGCGCAATGGCCAGGCGCTGTTGCATGCCCCCGGACAATTGTGCGGGATACTGATGCAATGCGCCGCTCAACCCAACAGCGTCAAGCATCTCTTCGGCCTCCGCCAATGCCGTTTTCCGTTTCGAACCGAACAAACGTCCGAGAAGAGGCGATTGCGCGCACTCAAGTCCAAAGACTGTGTTCTGCAGAACCGTGAGATGTGGAAAGACCGAATAGCGCTGAAACACGACCCCTCTGTCAGGTCCACATTCTGGACGCAATGGCGTACCGTCGAGAAGAATTTCGCCGTGGCTTGGCGCATCTTGCCCGAGGACCAGGCGCAAAAGACTGCTTTTACCCGCACCCGAGGGACCAATGATCGAGACAAACGCCCCGGCCTCTATGTCGAGATTGACCCGCTCCAGGATCACGTTTGGACCGTATTCAAGTCCAATGTTCTGAAGGGATAAAAGCGCGCTCATCGATCGGCCCCGTGTGCCCAAGGATAAAAGCGACGGCTAGACCATGTCAGCATCAAATCGATTGCAATCGCGAGCAAGGCAATCCAGGCCACATAGGGCAAGATGATATCCATCGAGAGATATCGCCGAACCAGAAAGATCCGGTAACCCAGGCCGACATCCGATGCGATGGCTTCAGCTGAGATGAGGAACACCCAAGCGGGTCCAAGCGCCAGCCGTGTGGCCTGGATCAGCCGCGGCATCGCTTGCGGCAAGGCCACGCGCAAGATGAGTTGCCAACTGCTTGCGCCGAGCGTTTGTGCTTTGATGAGTTGTTCGCGCGGCAAGGCACCAACGTGCCCCGCCACATCTCGAATCATCACGGGCGCAATACCGATAACGATCAGCGCAACCTTGGCCGTGTCACCCAGTCCAAACGCAATGAAAAGAATCGGCAAGAGAGCGAGCGGAGGGATGACCGCAATTGACGTAACCAAGGGACCGAATGTGGCGCGGATCGGCGGTAAAACACCGATGAACAATCCGACAAAGAGCGCGGAAAGCGCCGAGATCCCGAGCCCGATGGAGGCGATGCGGTACCACTCGCTGGTGATCGAAGCGGCTTCAGTTCCGAGCGAGCTCGATGCCGAGGGCAAC
>JBCBQS010000189.1:0-5873 GCA_039820085.1 Pseudomonadota bacterium | reverse complement strand
GGTACGGTTTGAAGTCCCCATATTTGTGATTGTCGAGAGCAATGTAGACCGTGTCTTCGTCGAATAGATCCGCGCGGATATCATTGACGAAGGCCGTGTCTGGCACGCCTGGGAGACGTCCCACTTCAAGCCGCCGCCAAGTGTCACCTCCATCTTCGGTAACTTGGATCAAGCCGTCATCCGTTCCAACATAAACGAGGTCTTCGTTGAGCGGTGACTCTCCAAGGGAGGTAATCGTGTTGTATTGCGACATTGCGTAAATGTCCCAACCCGCTTCCCAGCTCCATTGGCGTCCTTGGATGGGCAACTGCATGCGATTTTCATCGCGCGTCAGGTCGCCCGAAATCGCCGTCCAGCTGTCGCCGCGATCATCGGACCGCCAGACCCTTTGCGAGGCGAAGTAAAGACGCGTTGGCTCATGCTGACTGACAAGGATCGGAGCGTCCCAGTTCCATCGTTCAATCGCATCTCCGGGAACCGGTTGCGGTTTGATGTAGACAAACTCTCCTGTCGTGCGATCAACGCGCGCGAGGTTTCCCTGCTGCCACTGCGAGTACATGATATCTGGATTGCCAGGCTCCGTCGCAGACTGGTGGCCATCGCCCCAGAGGGTTACGAACCAATCCGAGTTTCGGATACCCTGGACCGTGTCTGTGCGCGAGGGTCCGCCTTGGGAGTTATTGTCCTGCGTCCCGCCATAGACAAAGTAGAACGGTTCCGCATCGTCGACCGCGACCTTATAGAACTGGGTCACAGGAAGATTATTGATGAACCGCCACGTCTTTGTGTGGTCATAACTCTCGTACAAGCCGCCATCTGAGCCAAACAAGATGTATTCAGGGTCGTCAGGACGAAAGGCGATGGCGTGATCATCGACATGTTTTAGATCATTGTTCAGATCATAGAATGTCGCCCCGCCATCTTTTGAAATTTGGGTCGTGTTCGAGACCAAATAAATCCGGTCAAAATAGTGCGGGCTTGCATACAATTCTTGATAATAATGAGGCCCAGTCCCGCCACTGACCGTGTCAGACATTTTCTCCCAGCTCGCGCCGCGATTGACGGACTTCCAGACGCCGCCCTCACGCAGATCAAGTTCGATGGCGGCATAAACCACATCCGGCTGCATCGGAGAGATGGCGAGGCCAATTTTGCCTTGGTTTCCAGAAGGCAATCCGGTTTTTAATTCTGTCCATGTCTCACCGCCATCTTCAGACTTCCAAAGTCCAGTTTCGGGTCCACCACCGACATAGGCAGCAACCGTGCGATGACGTTGCCAAAGAGCGGCGTACAGACGATCGGGATTGCGTGGATCGATTAGGAGGTCGGTTGCTCCGGTATATTCTCCGGCTGACAATGTGTTCGTCCAAGTCTCACCGCCATCGGTCGATTTATAGACGCCACGCTCGCCGCCCGGTGACCATAAAGGCCCCTGCGCCGCCACCCAGATGGTATTGGAATCTTCCGGGTGGACGATGATTTTGGAAATGTGTTCAGAGGCCTCTAAACCCTTTTTTTCCCAGGTTGCACCGCCATCGTCAGATTTATAAATGCCGTCGCCAAAACCGAGATGACGACCGCCATGATTTTCACCTGTTCCAACCCAAATTCGATTGGGGTCTGATGGGTCCGCGCCGAGTGATCCAATCGAATACGATCCCTGACCATCAAAAAGCGATGTCCAAGTCGTGCCGGCATTCTCTGTTTTCCAAACACCGCCAGAGCCAACAGCCACATACCACGTCGCGGGGTCATCCGGGACGATGATTATATCGCCAATCCGTCCGGACATGAAAGCGGGTCCGATATTCCGCAAGCTGAAGGCTTCAAATGTAGAGCTGGAGAGGGGCGAGTCGTCATCCTCAGCATTCGACTGCGCGAAGCTTGGTTGAAAGAAAACCAATGCAATAAATACACTGACGATATACCGATAAAGAGACATTCTGCCCTCCGCCCTTAAAATCCACGATGACACGCTAGCACATTCTTCGGGCATGCAAAGCGCGGACGTTCAAGCGCTTTCGCTTGACGCAGCGTCGCGCTCGCCTTCTGAGCAAACAAAACAGTCAAAAGGGGCTGCACTTTATCCGTTTTCAAAAGCGAGAAGCGACATAGTTCCGCGTATTCAGACACTGCAACTCAGAGTACCCGCATCTATGGATCGCTATTCACTCGTTCATATCAATGTCTTTCGGCCGCTCGGCGTGATCTCAACCGAAGACCCGAACGCACAGTTTTTCTTTAGTCAGTTGCCAGGTATCTTTGCCGCTGCCGATCAAGACGAAAACCTCTATTGGCATAATCACGCCCTGCGCACACAAGACGGGCACTTCCTGACCTTCGAAGAAGTCTTCGCCGCCGCTGATGAAGGCTTTGCCAATCCCGATGTCATTACCATGGCGGGGTGGCGGGATGTGAACGCGTTGCATGCCTTTGCTTATCGGTTCGACCAACACCGTGATGGAATGAAAAAGCTGCGAGACTGGAGCGACCGCTCGGTCGGTGCGACCATGGCCATGTGGTGGGCTCCAAAGTCTGAACGCATCACCATTCGCCAAGGATGGGAAAAGATTCAAAAGCTTCGCGCCGAGGGTCCATCTCCGGACGTGTTCACGCTCCAAACCCGGTTCGATCCGCCAGAAGACACTGCCGCATAGCCCATTGCAGGTTTGAACGCGCAAGGTCCTATCGGCACGGGATAGCCAGTCTTCACCTGACCGATCTCTGACCCAACAAGTAGAGACTATTCAGCGATTTTTGCGCGCGCTTCGATCCGCGCCTCACCGGCAGGATCCGGATGGACGATGACATCTGCATCGGGAAACGCCGCTTCAATGGCCAGTTCAATCCGATCGGAAATATCGTGTGCGTCGCGAAACGAAAGATTTGGATCAATTTGGATATCGACCTGGATAAAGCGACGCCCTGCGGCGCGGCGGGTTCTTAAAGCATGGTGATCGCGGACGTCTGGATCGTTTGAAAGGATCGCGACAATCCGCTCGCGGTCTTCAATGGGGAGTTCTTCATCCATCAATTGCGGGATCGCTTCACGGGCAATTGTCCAACCGGCGCTAACCAAGAAGGCCGCTGCGATGAGACCGGCAATCGCGTCAGCTTGCGTCCAACCCGTATAGGCCCAGATCATAACCGCCGCGATGGCGCCGAGCGTGGCAAGCACATCCCCCAAATAATGAGCTCTATCCGCGCGAATAATAATCGAACCAGATCGTTTGATCGCGAAGGTTTGGAAGGCAATCAGAAACAGCGTCATGATGAGAGAAAACCCAAGCGCAGACCCCGCGAAAAGCGCATTTTCCACCGGCCCGGAGTACAATAAGCGCCGGCCACTTTCCCAAAAGACCAATGCGGCGGATGACGCGATTAAGGCGACTTGCCCAAGCGCTGTGAGTGCCTCGGCTTTGTGATGGCCGAAACGATGATTGTCATCCGGAGGCATGGCCGCATACCGCACAGCCCCAGCCGCCATGAGGCTGCCAAATAGGTCTAGCGTGCTGTCGGCCAATGACCCAAACACCGCAGCCGACCCAGTCGACAACCACGCATACAGCTTCACAAGGCATAGGGTCGACGCGACGCCGACCGCGAGCAGCGTTGCGTATCGCGCCCAGATCAGGGATGTGCTCTCAGCGTCTGCAGTCGTCATTCTCGCTTGGTACGCCTAAATAGGACGTAGGCATAGTCAGTCACGTCCGATTGCGCACGATATCAAAATAGTTGGATCCGTAGTTCGAACAGCTCGTCCCGCTTTTGTGAGGTTGGCCTACTTGGCAAATGCCATATCGACCGATCGCGCCACAGGCTTGAGTAGGTATTCCGCGATTGAGCGTCGGCGCGTGACGATCTCTGCTGAAACCGTCATACCGGTCGCAAGCTGACCGATATAGCGACCAGAGCCGAGCGAAGGCTCATCAAATGCAACGCGCGCTAAGAAATAGACGGAGCCATCGGTCTCATCGATGAACGTGCCCGGTGAAATGAAGGCAATCTTTCCCTGCGCTTTTCCAAATCGGTTCGGGTCATACGTCGACACGACGAGTTCGGTCTCTTGCCCGACAGTCACATTGGCGATGTCTTGTGGAAGAATTTTTACCTCAGCGATGAGGGGGGCGTCAGCAGGCAATATATCGAACAGAACATCACCGCGACCAACGACGCTGCTGCTGCCAGCAACATGGATCTTTTTGATGCGTCCATCCGCCGGAGCGGTCACGGTCAGATTGTCGGCGATGAAGCTCGCTGATGAGAGTGGCTCTTTAAGCTCAGCCAGTTGCGCCTCAATTTCTGAGCGCTTCGTCGATGCGTCACGTCGAAACGCAGCACGGGTTTTTCCAAGCTCAGACTGTACACGGACGATTTCTGCTTCGGACTGTTCCGCCCGTGCAATCGCCTCATTCAAAGCGTCTTCTGCCTGCAGCCATCTTGATTGCGCATCAAGATATTGGAGGCGAGACGTGAATTCATCCGCATAAAGAGATTCCTGAATTTCGAATTGCTCTTTGGCGGCGCTTGCTTGATGGACTTTGGAGTCAATTCCCACAGCCGCTGTATCCCGCTCGGTCGTGGCCACACGCAGCTGTTGCTCTAGCGCGCGTTCAGACGCACTTTGTTCGGCGATAGCTTGGCGGTACTGCGTTCGGTTTTTTTCAACCAACGATGGCCAATTGCTCTCGAAACGCGAAAAATCAGGGGCGCGTGATGCAACAATTGCGTCCAGACGTTCCGCCGAAATTTCAAGGGATGCTTTCTGGGCGGTCAGCTGCTGAAGTTCGCCGCGCGAAGTCTCAGGACGCAGTTTCAGCAAGGGCTGGCCAGCTGTTACAACGTCACCCTCCTCAACAAACACATTCTCTACGATTCCGCCTTCGATGTGCGAGAGTTCATAGACCGGCGCGCTTGGTACAATCTCGCCAGCCGCCATTGAAAGTTCGCGAACTTTCGCAAAGTTTGCCCAGACCAAGAGGCCAAAGATCAATGCACAGATCGTAAAGATCAGAAGGCGAGAGAAGATCGGGTCAGGTCCCTCTTCGAGTTCGATCGGGAGCGCAAGGCGGGTGCGTTTGCTGATGGTTTCAAGATTATTCTGGGTCATACTCTACTCACACATTAAGCCGCTGCCGTTTGGGTATACGTGGCTAAAAATTTCGGGATGATCGCATCTGGCGTGTCGAAATCGACGACCATGCCATCATCGATCCATAGGACTTTGTCGGCCAGACGCATATGGCTCGGGCGATGGGTCGACATAATGATGGTCGATTGTCCGCGCGCACGCGTGAGTTCTCGCACCAGTGCCGCTTCACCGTCATCATCCAATGCATCAGCCGGATTGTCCAAAAGGCGGATCGCATCTTTCTTGAGGAAGGCCCGCATCAGCGCAATCCGGCTCTTGAGGGCGTCAGGCCAGCGCATGAGATTCTGATGGCTCATCGGCGTGTCCAGACCGTCGGTAAGGACATCGCCAAAATAGCTTTGCAGTCCAAATCGGCGGGCGACCTGTTCGATCTCATCATCCGTGGCTTCTGGGCAGGTGAGGCGCATATTTTGAGTGATGCTGCCATGATAAAAATCGGCCACTTCAAGCGCCGTTCCGACACTTTGTCGCCAGGCGCCAAGATTGACTTGCTTCAGATTAATTCCATTGACCCGGACCAATCCGGCTTGCGGTTGATACAGCCCCAACAAGGTCTTCATCATCGTGGTTTTACCCGCGCCACTTGGACCGACGATTGCCACGAATTGACCTGGCTCGATCTTGCAGGAGATCTGTCGCAATGCAGGCTGACGCTTAGCATTGAAGCGGAAGGCCACCCGGTCAAATTCGATTTGGCCGGGTCAATGGAATTAATCTGAAG
>JBCBQS010000188.1:0-5882 GCA_039820085.1 Pseudomonadota bacterium | reverse complement strand
GCGCCTAACGCTGATGACGGGATGGCATCCACCACGGGCTTCATCGTTAAAGGGTTTTGAGCCGCGCGATCCGATGCATTGTTGCCGGCTGATTGACATCCGGTGAGCGCTAAGATGAAGCAAAACGCGATTGGGTGAATGGATTTCATCGTAACTCTCCGCCACTTCGCGATTGTCGGTAAACGAATTTACCATCTTCGCGCACGAAGCCGATTTGCGTGAGCGCGACGATAATTTGACCGTCCGAGGTTTGAATACGTGTTTCAAAGGAGTTGTTGCCTGCAAGCCCAGCTTGAGCATCGATTTCAACTTGGTCGCCATTATCGGATTGCCCGATCATCGCAATATCAAATGCGCCATCAACACAGTCAATCGGGCCGGCAATCTCCCCAAATTGACGACCGTATTGAGCGGCGAGCGTGGAGAGCGTGTTGGTGGATATTGTACCTCCCGCCGTTTCGCACCCTGCAAGCGTTAGTTTGAATGCGCCATTCTCGACATCTAAATTCCCACCCATAGCACGCACCGCGGGCTCTAGTCCTTCTAGCGCACCGATTTCGAGCCGCATGCGTATGTCATCAGCCTGCAAAGCGCTGCCTGATAATTTGATGTTTGCCGTGCCCTGTCCCGCAGCCCCGCCCCATTGGATATCATAGGTCGGTTGCAGGGTCAGAAGTGACAATGGTCGCAGCTTCAGACTGACATCTCCGATCGGTTGGATTCCCGCATAAAGCCCGCTGATACGCCCTTCAAACATGGTTCCATCGATTTTCGCCCAGCCGACACCTAGCGCGCCAACGCCAGAGCGGTTCAGGACATAGCCAAGGGGTGTCAACGCGACCAAAGCCACTGCGAGCACCAGAATGAAAAGAATGAGCATCATCAGACGGCGCATCATAAGCCTCCAGGCGCAACATCGACATTTACACGAACCAGACCGCTCCCCGCTTGGTCCATGCTAAAACGAACAATTTGAGCGGAGTACCGGGCTTGAATGTTTTCCAACCATAGGAAAATCAATCGCGGATCCGCATCCTCGAAGACCAATCTGACACTGCTCGGATCATTGCCCTGGAGCCGCGCAATCGCAAGCCCAATCTCGCTGGCTGAGCTTGTGATTGAGGCTCTAAATTCGTCAATACCAGAAGACGTTGGACGCGCATTAATGGGTGATGCAGCCCCAATGGCGCGTTGAAGAATATAGCTTTGCTGGATGCGCGAAAGCGTACGGTCGGCTTCGGCGAGACGGACGCTTGCTTCAGCGCGTGCAGTCATTGTTGGCAGCAACACGAACTGCCAGCCGATGACGATTACGGTCAACAGGCCAGCAATCGCGATCAACACGCGCTCTCGCGCAGCCAGATTGCTCCACCAATCGCTCACGATCCCACCCCCAGGGTTAGATCTCCAATCACTCTCGATCCACTTTGACGAGAATCTCCGGAACGAGCCGTCAGACCTGTATCGTTCAACAAGGCCGTTAAACGATCCACATCGGCAAAACTTTGAAAAGAGACAGTGGCAGAGATTTGCCGCCGATCACGTTCATAGCGCAGCGTTCGAAGTTCGCTGCCCTCAATCTGAGCCAATGCGTCATAGATGACTGCGCTGGCGTCTAAGACGGATAAGAAGGATTGACTGCCGAGCCCTGCTGTATTGCCGGATGCCGCCAGAGCCTGGTTCACGTTTCCATTTGTTTCTGGCCATCCAATCCTGGCAAACTCTTGCGCCAGAGAGTTCAGTCGGTCTGCACGCTCGTTCATCGCACCTGTTTCCAAAAAAATCACGCCGAACCATCCAATGGCAGCAGCGGCAGCCAATCCTCCAAAGATTTTCCATTGGCCGATCCCATCGAGGTCAATCGGACGACGCGCCTCATATCGGCCTTGGCGCAATCCGATGCCTCGTCCTTGTTCGGCCCAATTCGCCAATTGAACAAGAAAGGCTTTCAGAGATGTCGCGCCTTGTTTCACGGATGAACGACCGAGTGCCTCAGCGATGCGCGAACCCGAGATTTCCATATCAGGATGGTCGGACGTCAATGAGATCAGCACATCGCGTCCCAGGGACGCATCAATCGCAAAGCTTCGCTCACCCAGCCGACCAAGGACTAAGCCCGGCGCCTCGTAAAGCCGGTCCCCGTCAGGCAGCAAACTATGGGACGCGACCAACTCAGCTTCATCCAGTCCGCGATCTGACAGAAATGCGATCATTTCTTCCATGAGTTCATTGGACGCAATGTTGAGCGAACGGGGCGCGCTTGGATTGGACTTATCGATCTCTGACAAGGCGACGTGACTATCGTCGACCGTCTCTGCAATATCGTCCTCGATCGCAAATGGAGCCGCACGTCGCGCCTCGTTTTCGTTGCGCGCTGGAATAAGAACGGACAGGCCTAAGACATCTAGGCCGTTCAGAAATACCGTAAGATTACGGCCTCGGGTTTCTATGCCGCGTAGGTCCTCACTTAGAGACCAACCGCTTCCTTTCGGACGGGCCACCAGCAAAGAGCCATCTGGCTGCAGGAGCGCATAAATCCGAGCCATCAACCAATACGCTCCCGTCGAAGAGTGCGAATTGGACGACCTGGTTGGACTGCAAAGAGATACAGTATCGTCATATCATGTCCGCGATAGGACACATTGGCCGAAACTTCCACCTGACTCGTGACAACACCCAATAAGTCTGTTCGGATGCGGTCAGGGGCAATCTGATTTACCAAAGGGTCTTCCAGCAAGCTTTCCGTATCGGGCCATCCACCCTGTGGACGCGAAGAAATCAGCGTGCGCGCATCTTCACTCGACAGCGCATCCGAAAACGCCATCTGAAAAAGCGGCACATGTCGTTCATCGAGCGTGTTGATGTTCAACAGCCCTGGAATGGTGGAATAGTCTTGGGGCAAAGCGCAGATCGCTGGACGGACAGTGGTGTAGATTTCCTCGGTATACCCACGAATACTACGAAGCTCTGAAATCGATTCCAGTTTTTGACCCGACGTGCGATAAGATGGCGTTTCACTGAGATAATAGCCATCTTCAGCCCCTCCACTCCCTGGAACCGTGTTGTCATCCATCCAGTCGGTCAAAGCTGAAACAAGACCGATTGTATCGGTCTCAAAGCTACCTTGAATAAGATGTGTCAAAAGCGCTTGATAAGACTGCTGCGCGTCTGCATCGGCGACCAGCCGCCCCCCATCATTGCTTTGAGTCAGTCGGTTGACGTCAAAGCAATTGGTTGCGTCGCGCGCCGTGACGATGAGTACGCCATTATCTAGCGGGATGGTCTGGGGCTCCCCAAGACCAGGAAGATCTGAATGTAGCTTGTTTTCCAGTGGTTCGAGGATCTCAGTGATCCGCGCTTTTGCGACCTCCTCGGCGGATGCCGCATAAAACGTCAATTGGGCTTGAGCATCTAGGGCTTTCGAGCGAATCGCCGCCTGGGTGACGGATTGTGTGACCGCGAGCGCTGCGACGGAAATCGCTGCGACGATCATCAATACGGTCAGCAAAGCTGCGCCCTGCTCTTTAGACCCAGCCTTCGTCATTGCCGGCCCCCTGACAATGCCGCGATCGAAAACCGAGTGGTGTCTTCGAATACAAATGTCAGCTCGACAAAATCTGGTAGGGTCCCGAGCGCTGTGCCGGAATCGCTTCGCCAGAAGGTTGAGCGTTCGCCGCCACGTACAAATCCGATCTCGATCGTCTCAACATTGTTGAGGAGTACGCGTGACGACACGGGGGTGCCATTGGTTGCGTCGGGGCGCAAACTCGCTTCCCGGACCACGTCACCATTGCGCAAGACATATTGCACCGATTGAAAGTTGCTTCGCGGCTCAATCAAACCAGGATTGAGCCAGCCATTGCGAACAAATCTGAGAAACGGTTCTTCCCCGCGCGGGGCCTCACCGAAAAGGTTCCCGGTTGGTGAAAACCCGTCGGCCGGACGAACTCCACGACGGCTCATTGCCGCGATATCCTGCCGGATAAGGCTTTGGGCAATATCCAATTGCCGCGCTGCTGATTCTTGTTGCTGAATCTGTTGATTAGCCGTCGTCGCACCGATCAACAGCGCAGCGCCAGCGGACGAGACCATGGCGAGGATAAACAAGGCGACGAGTGTTTCGACCAGCGTGACCCCAGTTTGATTGTTTTCGCTCGGCCTCATTCCTCATCTCCCGCGGGCGGATTTGGAGAAGACTCACTTCCAGATAGGGTCTGGGGGATGTATTTCAGGCTTTCAAGGGACGCTAGGACCTGTTCGCTTTCTGACGGGCGCACCTCAATCGTCAGGGTCTGCAGCTGACCTATCTGTGCGCGACTGGTGGTCCGGGTCCAGATGAAGCGCCGGCCCAGTTGCGTTTCCTCACCGGTTGCAATGCCAGCGTCCAAAACCTGCCCAGACGCCATCGCTCGCGTCATTTCATTTTCGGCGACTGTCCGCGCCAGCAAACGCAGTTCTAAACTCGCGGCATTTCGGTTCGCTTCCGTCGTCACCTGAACCAGAGGGATCGCCGCCATCGCGAGAATCCCCATCGCAGCAACGGTCTCAACCAAGCTGAAACCAGCTTCGGAATTCGGCTTATCGCTCAACAAGGCGCACCTCACCAGTCTCGTCCAGATGAACGTCAATCCGCGCCCCACGCCCTCGCAATTGGAATGAGGTTGGCTCGACAATGCCGGTTGGGTCAAACACCATGTCCGGCCAAATCTCTGGGCGGTTTGGTTGCGGCTCCTCCAGTTCAATGCGCAGCCTTGAAGGCAAGCGCTCGATCTGTCCGGTGGGCTGCCAACCATCGCGGCGCCATTGGACAAGGCTGTAGCTCGCATCATCGAGCTTCAGTCCGACAGGTTGCCCAGCCAGTATCGACTGCTCTTGGGCGTCTCTCAGTATGCGAGCAAAGGCCTGCGCGCTTGCTTGTTCATCGGTTGGTCGCTGAGGGAGGGTCAAGGTTACCAAACCCGCCGTCAATCCAATAATAAACAGGACCGCCATGACCTCAACTAAGGTCATTCCGGCTTGTCGTGAGTATCGGTGCGGACAGGTCATTTTGAACGGATTCTGGCGGCGGCCTACAGGTCCCAGATGCTGATATCAGCGTTGTCCTCTTCGCCGCCCTCACGACCGTCCGCCCCCAGAGAATAAAGGTTATAGGGGTAGCCATCGTCGCCGGGGACTTCATAGATATACGGTCGTCCCCACGGATCATTGGGCAGCTTTTGAATGTAGCCACCGGGACGATAACGGTTCCCATCTGGCGCGTTGTCAGGCTTCTCTAACAGAGCGTTCAAACCGTCTTGTTGAGATGGGAAGTTGAACATATCGCCACTGTAAGACTGGAGGGCACCGGACAGCCGCGTAATATCGGTTGCCGCTTTCGTCGTGCGCCCTTGGCTCATCGCTCCGGTCACGTTGATCAACACCATTGTCGACAAAAGGCCGATGATGAAGACCACAACCATGATTTCCGTAAGCGTAAATCCGCGTTGGTTTTTCAACCGCTTTTGCTTGATTTTATCACTCATACTTATCCTCCTCAGGCGCCAATCGCCGTCGTGTTAAGCTGCAGGATAGGCAGCATGATGGCTAATACGATTAGGGCAACAACCCCAGCGAGCATGACGATCAATAAAGGCTCTAAGAGCCCTAGAGCGACCGTCGCATTACTATCTAACTCTTCTTCCATATAATCAGCGGCCCGGCCCATCATGGCGGGCAGGTCCCCACCGCGTTCACCGCTTGCAACCATATGCACCAACATCGGCGGAAACACGGCCGCTGACCGCATGGCGCGATTGAGCGGTTGGCCTTCCTCGACTTAGCGGCGAGGGGATCGGTGGGAAATGAAGTGTTTCGCCACGCCGCCGTGTCCGTTCGCCGCCAAG
>JBCBQS010000187.1:0-5939 GCA_039820085.1 Pseudomonadota bacterium | reverse complement strand
ATCGAGCTTGACCTCTCAACCGTTGTGCCGAGCCTGTCCGGTCCAAAACGGTTGAGAGGTCAAGCTCGATCGTGTCGGTGAAAATCGGATCCGGCATGTCTGGTCGCCAATAGCCTTGCGCTTTGGCATAGGCCTCGACGAGCGCAATCCGCTCAGGGTCGCGACCGGTATTCGTCAAATACGTGATCGTGTCTTGATCGACCGGGAAGAATGCCACCGTTGAGCCAAACTCGGGCGACATGTTCGACAAGGTCGCTTGATCTTCGAGGGTCAGATTAGCAAGCCCCGGCCCGAAGAACTCAGTAAACTTCGCGACAACGCCATAGTCGCGCATCATCTTTGTGACGGTCAAAACCAAGTCGGTCGCCGTCGCCCCTTCAGGGAGTTTCCCGGTCAGTTTAAAGCCGATCACTTCTGGGATGAGCATCGACACGGGCTGGCCCAGCATCGCGGCTTCGGCCTCAATACCCCCAACGCCCCAGCCGAGAACGGATAAGCCATTGATCATGGTCGTGTGCGAATCGGTGCCGACGCAAGTGTCTGGATAAGCGATCGTCTCACCCTCCACCTCTTTGGTCCAAACGGTTTGGCCGAGATACTCTAAATTGACTTGATGACAGATGCCCGTGCCGGGCGGAACCACGCGGAAGTTTTGGAACGCGCTCGCCCCCCAACGCAAGAACTCATAACGCTCTTGGTTGCGTTCATACTCAATCTCGACATTGCGTTTAAAACTGTTGGGACCGGCAAAGCTGTCAACCATCACAGAATGGTCGATGACCAAATCGACCGGGACTTGCGGATTGATCTCTTCAGCGCTCGCCCCGAGAGTCTCGGCAGCATCGCGCATGGCCGCCAGATCCACGACCGCCGGCACACCGGTAAAATCCTGCATCAAGACGCGCGCGGGACGGTATGCAATCTCATGCGTGACGGCGCCGCCATTCTCGAGCCAGGTCTTAAATGCAGTGATATCATCCTTGGTGACGCTGGTGCCATCTTCATTGCGAAGCATGTTCTCGAGCAGAACTTTCAAGGAGGCCGGTAATCGCGACACATGCCCGAGGCCGTTTTTAGCTGCGGCATCGAGGGAGTAGTAAGTGTAATCCTTACCATTTACGGTCAGGGTTTGACGGGCCTTGAAACTGTCGAGGGAAGGCATGAGCAATCGGACCTCTCTTTTGTATTTGATTTCAAACGCATACCCAATGCGGTGCGTCTCCTGTCTGGTAGATAGGGTCGGGTTGTTGACGACGCAAATCAGCCTCGGTTTGGGGGCGCTTTTGTTTGTATCCGGCGGACATGACGCGTGAGTGACGGCGCCCTTATCTCTGGCGCCGATTTGGGCGCCATTCGCGGCGAACGTGTGCTGTATCGCAACGTCTCAGTGACCGCGCAGGCGGGCGATCTCATCTTACTTCGCGGGGCGAATGGGTCTGGAAAGACCACGCTTTTGCGCCAGCTCGCTGGGCTGTCAGAACCGCAATCTGGCACCATCGAGCGAGACGGCCTGCATCATTGGATTGGGCACACGAACGGGCTGAAAGCGTATGAAACGCCGCGCTCACACCTTTCGCACTGGGCGCGCGTCTGGGGCAGCGAAGCCGATATTGGCTTGATCCTGAATGAAGTTGGCCTGAACCGCCCGGCGGATGTGCCTTGCCGGTTACTTTCCGCCGGACAGAAACGCCGCATCGCGCTGGCGCGTCTCCTGCTTGAACAGCGCAAGCTCTGGCTGCTCGATGAGCCGTTCAACGCGCTCGACACAGATGGGCAGGCGCTGCTGGCTGAAATGATTGAGGCGCATCGCAGCGAAGGCGGCGCGGTGCTTGCGGCTTTGCATGGGTCTGCGCCGATTGAGGCGACGCGCGAGGTGACGCTATGAGCCCCTCCCCGCTTCTTTCCGCATTCCGGTCATCTTTGTCCGAAGCCTGGGCCAATGGCGCGGGTCTGTTGCTACCGCTCGGCTTCTTTACCGGAACGGCGACCCTGGTCCCGTTCGCGCTTGGCCCTGAGGCTGAGCTGCTCAGCCGGGTCGGTCCTGGGGTGCTTTGGCTGGCGCTCGCTTTATCGTCCATGGTGACCCTGGAGCGCGTCTTTCAGGCCGATTTGCAAGACGGCGCGCTGGACCTCTGGTTGCAGGATATCGGCTCTATCTCACTCGTTGCCGCCATTAAAACGCTGACTCATTGGCTCGTCTCGGGGTTTCCTTTGGTGCTGCTGACCCCTTTGATCGGGTTTGGACTCGGCGTGCCGACCGAAAAAATGGTGCCAGCCATGCTCGGTTACGCCATGGGCGGATTGGTCTTTTTCTTATGGGGCGGCGTCGCAGCGGCGCTCTCAGCAAGTGTCGCACGGGCTGGACTATTGATCGCGCTCCTCGCCTTGCCGCTCTATGTCCCAGCCCTGATCTTTGGCGTTCAAATGGTCGAAGCCGGGTTTGACAGTCCAAGCTTCCTGTTTCTGAGCGCTTCTACCTTGTTTGCGCTTGGTGTCGCACCCGCTGCAATGGGCGCGGCTTTACGGTTGGCGGCAGAGTAGAGGAGGGCTATTTACCGATCATGCTGTCTTATCTCGCCAACCCGCTCCGGTTCATGCGCTTTTCGAGGCTCGCCGTGCCGATCAGCTTCGCGCTCGGCGCCCTGATGATTGGCTGGAGCTTGTATAATGGCCTGTTCGTCGTTCCGCCGGATGATGCTCAAGGCGGCGACTTGATGCGGGCCATGTTTACACACGTGCCATCCGCCTGGCTCTGTATGGGATTGTATGCAGGCCTCGCCGGGGCGAGCTTTATCTGGTTCATTTGGCGGCATGAACTTGCAGATGTCGCGGCGCGGGCGATTGCGCCGATTGGTGCGGGGTATACAGCTTTGTGCTTCATCACCGGTTCGATTTGGGGGCAGAAAGGCTGGGGCGCGGGCTGGCACAACCTGATCTTAGGCGACAGCCGACTGATGTCTGTCTTGGTGCTGTTCTTCCTCTTCCTCGGCTATATGGCGCTGCGTGCGGCGCTCGAAACCCGCCAGAAAGCCGCGCGAGCTGGGGCCATCTTAGCGATGATTGGATTCATCAACGTCCCGATCATCAAAGTATCGGTCGATATGTGGCAGACGACAACGATCCATCAACCGTCCAGCGTGATCAGCATCGGCAATCCTGAACCGCGCGATGAAGACTCTGGAATGAACATCATCTATTTGCAGCAATTGCTCTGGGGCTTTGGTGGCCACACGCTCCTCGCAGCGGCCATGGTGATGATGCTAATGCGCTCCGAGGTCTACACCCAGCAAGCCGATCGCGCGCTCGCGCTGAAACTCGAAGGAGCCTAAGCGGTGCCGGATTATGGAGATGATGCTTTTTACGTGTGGTCGGTGACCGTGGCCGGGTTAGTGCTGCCGGTCCTGATGATCGCTTACAGCCTGATCAAAGTGCGTCTATCAAAAGCGCGTTTGGATCGGTTAAAAGGTGATGAGGAATAGCGCCGAAGCGGGCCTATTTCTTCTTCTTCTTTTTCTTCTTTTTCTTCTTTTTGGACTTGCGAGGTTCTTCTTCCTCTTCGTCCTCATAATCACCGGAGATGATGGCCAGCGATAAGAGCAAGCTTTCGCGACGCGATTTGCGTAACTCTTCGGTCAGGATCTGGTCTGCTTCCATCACTTCTGGGGCAGCGCCGAGAAACGCCTCACGGCCCGCATCGGTCAAAGACACCGCCTTGGCGCGGGCATCTTCCTTTGATTTTACACGGGCGACCAATCCGGTCTTTTCCATGCGCGAGACCATGTCAGCCAGTGTTGAGCGATCAATGCCGGTCACATCCACCAAGCTTGATTGGCTCTGACCGTTTTCATCATTCAAGGCCGCCAGAACAGCAAATTGGCGAATGGTCAGGCCTTTGTCCGCCAATCCGTTTGCGGATTCATTCACCGCTGCCTGCTGCGCGCGGTGGAGTAAGTGCGTCACGGACTGCGACAACGTAAATTCGGTACTCGTCTCTTGTTTGCTCATCACCGCCGCCTTAGTTCCCTGTTCAGCCCCTGATCCCCTTAAAAGCAGACATACCGTGTGCAGATCAATTCATTTCTCCCATAAAGCGAGAGGCTGACAAAAAAATGACAGTGAAATCCAGCCCCGATTTCGCCCTCGAAATCCCAACCGGTGATGACAAAGAAAGGCGGGTCTGCCAGCGCTGCGAATTCATCGATTACCAAAACCCAAAAATCGTCGCGGGGTCTGTGGTTTTGCGGGATGGAAAGATACTTCTTTGCAAACGCGATATCGAGCCGCGCAAAGGCTTTTGGACCCTGCCCGCGGGTTTTATGGAGCTGGGCGAAACGGTCGAAGAGGCCGCCCAACGCGAAGCTTATGAGGAAGCGCTTGCGACCATTGAAATCGACAATCTGCTCGCGGTTTATTCGATCCCGCGCATCGGACAAGTTCAGGTAATGTTTCGCGCAACACTGACCGGTGGGTTCGGGGTCGGGCCCGAAAGCCAAGAGGTCAAGCTCGTTGATTGGAAAGATATTCCGTGGTCAGAGCTTGCCTTTCCAACTGTGGTTTGGGCGCTAACGCATTATGCTGAGACCCGTCATCAGGACACGATTGTGCCCTTCGCAAATCCCCCCGGCGTCGATGCGATTACCCGCTAAGCTGGCGTCGGCTCGCGCAAATGTTTTAGCGTGTACGGAACGTTCGCGGCTCCGAAAATGAAGGTGATGACCATATTTCCAAGCTTCCAATTCGCCCAAACATCTTCAGCATCGCGGGATCCGAACGTTAAGCCGAGAAAGTCATAGCTTCCGGCTGGCGCAACGGTGGCGCCCAGAACCCGCAATGGCTCTTCAAAACCTGGTGCATAATAGCGCCATAAGAATTCATTCCATACCGCCATAGCGATGAAAAACATCCCCCAGCGCATGGCCAGCGTCCGCCAGGCAAAATCCGGCAGATCAAAGACTTTATCGAACATAACCTTCCAGATGTTATGCCCCATGGCTAAGCTGCCAAAGATCACACCGGCTAGGAAGAGCTGCTGGATTGTTGGTTTGATGAACAGGAACGATTTTTCCTGGAGAATAATCCCCAACAGTCCAAACCCACCCACAATGGTTGCGGTAAAGACCAGAAAAAGCGGGACGGGTTCGCCTTTCCTAAGATAATTTGAGACGGCCCAAAGGGTGGCCACGATTAAGACGCCGGTGGCCCAATAGAGCGCTGTATCCGGGCTCGCCCAGGTGTCATTGATTGTGATGTTGCGCATCACATTATAGACCAAGATGAAGCCCATGACGGGCACCAAATCGGCCCAAATCTGATTGGCTTTGTCGGCAGCGGTGCCGAGATCGTTTTTTTGCTCGCTCATGTAGCGTTTTACGCGGATGCGTGCCTTCTGGATTTGAGTCCTCTGCTCACAAAGCCGCGAGCACCGCCTGCGTCAAGCACAAACGCCACGCTCACATAAGTCACCGCGCCCGCGACGACTTTAAGCGCCAGTTCTGGCCAGCTGCCCCAAACCGGTAACGCCCAGATGACCGGCGCCATCGCCAGGGCTGCGACGGAGATTTTAAGCAGATCAATCAAAGGAAGCGGGAGCTGAATGTAGCGCCGCCCGACCATGGCCAAGAGCCCGAGCCCGATGCCGTAGCTCGCCAAGGTCGCTATCACTGCCCCGAACAGCTCATAGTGCGGAATGAGGACCAAGTTGAGCGCAATGTTTGAGACCGCGGGAACCAGCATTAAAAGCGCGAGCTCCCCCGTGCGATGGACGAGATTAAAGACTTCAGAAAAATAGTGGATGATCAATCCATTCAAGAGGCCCGCAAACGCAATCCATGGAATGATCTGACGCGCACCGTCTCGGACAGCTTCACCGATAAGCGCTTCCGACATTGGCGTTCCAGCTGCGACCGGTATTGCGTTGGTCGCGACGCCATTGTCGGAAG
>JBCBQS010000186.1:0-6056 GCA_039820085.1 Pseudomonadota bacterium | reverse complement strand
TTTCTTTTCAATTGATTGGCGGTTTGAAGACGTTAGGGCAAGTCTTTCGTCAGACGATGCGGCTTTCCTGATTGCCCCAATAGCGATCGCGCACGAGGCGCTTATACAGTTTGCCTGTCGGGTGACGTGGTAATGCCGGATCAAAGTCGACCGACTTTGGGCACTTAATTTTCGACAAGTTTTCCTGGCAAAACGCGAGCAATTCTTCCGCCAATTCAGGTGAGCCTTCGACGCCCTCCATTGGCTGAACCACGGCTTTCACCTCCTCGCCGAACTCATCATTCGGAACGCCGATGACAGCGACGTCTGCGACAGCTGGGTGGGTAATCAAAATGTTCTCTGATTCTTGCGGATAAATGTTCACGCCGCCGGAAATGATCATGAACGCTTTGCGATCCGTCAGATAAAGGTATCCCTCTTCGTCGACTTTGCCGACATCGCCGAGCGAGGACCAATCGCTATGATTGGGGTGCAAGGCGCCTTTGGTTTTTTCAGGATCATTGTGATAATTCGGCGGATTGGTGCCGCCAAAGTAAATCTGGCCTTCCTCACCAACCGGCACTTCAGCGCCGCTCTCGTCGCAAATGTGGAGTTCTCCAAGGATTGGAATGCCGACGCTGCCTTTGTGCGCCATCCATTGTTCGGAATTGATCCAAGTCATGCCGTTGCCTTCTGAGCCGGCATAGTATTCCTCGATCACCGGACCCCACCACTCGATCATTTGTTCTTTGACCGGGATCGGGCAGGGCGCTGCGGCATGAATCGTCGAGACCAAGCTGCTGACATCATACTTTAACCGCACCTCGTCGGGCAGCTTGAGCATTTTGACGAACATGGTCGGCACCAACTGCGTGTGTGTGACGTTGTACTTTTCAATCAATGCGAGGAATTGCTCAGGGTCGAACTTTTCCATGATGATCAGTGTATTGCCGAACTTTGTCATCGACATGCACCACCGCAGCGGCGCGGCATGATAGAGCGGGGCGGGTGACAAATAGATGCCGTCTGGTGAGACTTTGAATAGAAACTGCGCGAGCTGATTGAGCGCGCTGCTGGCATCAATTGCGGGATCTTCTGGAAGCGGTGGACGGATGCCTTTCGGACGTCCTGTCGTGCCAGACGAGTAGAGCATATCCGAGCCAGCACGCTCGTCATCGATCGGCGTCTCTGGCATGCCCGCACGCACACCTTCTAAGGGTTCGAACCCCTGGATTGGACCGTCAATCGACCAATAGGCATCGAGCTCTGTCACGGATGGCAAATCTTCAGCGACCGCTTTCAATCCAGACGATGCGATCAGCAAACGCGCGCCACTATCTTTGATAATGTACTCGACCTCGGGAACGGTTAGCCGCGAAGAGATGCAAACGAAATAGAGACCTGCACGCTGCGCCGCCCAGCAGATCTCAAAATAGCGCGCACTATTCTCAGCAAAAATCGCCAATGTATCGCCATGCTGAAGTCCGAGTGTCCGAAACGCATGTGCAACCTGATTAGACCGCTTCTCGAGGTCCGAAAAGGTGACGGTCTCGCCGCTACCAGCCATGATATAGGCGGCTTTGTCCGGATGCGTGTGCGCAAAATGCTTCGGATGCATGATCGTTTCCTCCGACAACCTCTAACGGGTTGATCTTGTTTTGAGAGTAGCTCGACCACGCGCGCTGTCTATTGGTGACTTCGGGGGAAGCTCTACTGGACCGCTGACGGTGATATCTCCCCACCATAGTCACGGATCGACCGCGCGGTGCGATGAAAGCGCAGACGGTCGGCATAATCGATTGGATGTTTAGGTTTCACTAAAGCGTCCTCTGGTGTGTCGGTCCAATCGATGAGGCGGGTCAAGAAAAAGCGGATCGCCGCACCGCGACACAGCAAAGGGAACGCGTCTTGTTCAACTTCCTGGAGGGCGCGAACACTTTGATATCCGGCCATTAGGTTTGCGCCTTTTGAGAAGTTAAAGGCGCCATCCGATTCAAATGCCCAGGCGTTCAGGCAGATCGCTAAATCGTAGGCTAGGGCATCTGTGCAGGCGAAGTAAAAATCGATGGCGCCGGTAAATCGATCGCCTAAGAAAAACGCATTATCGGGAAACAAATCTGCATGAATGGTGCCTTTGGGGAGCGCGTCATAAAGCGGGTCCAGCGCCTGCAGCGTGCTCAAATCGGCAGAGATCTTTTCCGCAAGCCCGGCTTGAAGTGTCTCGGCCGTGTCAGCGCGGCCCGCCCAAAGCTTTGGCCAACTCGCAGGCCCGAGATCATTCTCGCGAGTCATCGCAAAATCAGAGGCGGCCTGATGCAATCGCGCCAAGCCTTCGCCCAGCTGTCGGCACTGAACCGCGTTTGGAACACGAGGGGACAGTCCTTTTAGGAACGTGATGATAACCGCAGGACGACCTGCCAGCCTGCGCAGCGCTTTGCCGTCCTTCGCCGCGACCGGGAGCGGACAAGAAAACTCATTCTCAGCGAGATGCCGCTTCAGTTCGATAAAATAGGGGAGGTCTTCGGGAGTCGCGCGCTTTTCAAACAGCGTCAGAATGAACCGCCCTGTCGTCGTCTCGAGATAATAGTTTGAGTTCTCGACCCCTTCGGCGATCCCCTTAAACGCAATCGCCTCACCGAGGTCATACTCAGTGAGGAACTGCGCAAGCTGATCGTCGGAAACGCTTGTATAGACAGCCATAAATTAGGCTGTAGCGGGCGACTGCTCCGGCGTCCACAAATCGTTCTTCATGCTGCGACCGAGCAGGAGGAAATGAAGGGCGGCCCAGAATAAGAACAATAAGCCGATCGAGATGCCCCATCGCACACCCGCTTTACGCGCTGGCGCGCAATAATTGGTGTTCGTCGCCACGGCCTGGTCCAGCTCGGCACCTGACAATGCGCGGTCTGTACCATCGCGTGTTGCTTTGAGGAGTGATTCCGTCGTTGCGCATTCTCCGATCGTCACGGGCGCTTCGAGCGAAACCAGCGTTTGTCTCGTGAAGTGGTCGGAAAGCGCGCCGATCACAGGTGGACCTGCGCCATATCCGATAAGGTTCACAACAAACAATAACAAAGCCGCCGCGGTCGCGCGCATGCGTGGCTCAACCAATTTCTGGGTCACTGCAAACATCGGGGCGAGGTAAGCGAACCGAAGAACAGCGGCGACCGACAGAAGTGGAATAGCGAGCATAATCGCCATTGATCCTTCGGCAAAGGCAAGCGTGTTATAACCTAAGATCGCAATTGGTACGGATAAGCTCAAGCCGAGCGCTGGCAACCAACTGTCTGAATTGGGGTGACGCGCGCGCACCCGGTCAGCCACCCAACCAGACCCGAACGTGCCAACCGCAGCAGCGATCCCGAGCACGCCTCCAAAGATCAGGGCAGCGTCTTGCAAGCTCAAGCCATGAACGCGCATCCAGAAGGGGGGCACGAATTGGCCGACGCCATATCCAACAAACGACGCGAGGGCTCCTCCAAGACTCACATGCCAAAAGGACGGCATTCGACCAACGACGCCGAAGACTTTTGTTGGAGACGGCATTTGTCGGGCCGCTGCCGCTGCTGCGCCGCCGGGGTCGGAGAAGCCACGCGGAGGTTCTTTGATTGTCATCTTGAAAAAGACAGCCAGCAAAATCCCCGGGATGCCCATAATAATGAAAGCATCGCGCCAGTTCATGTTGGGTTGGCCTTCGATCCAGGCCGCGCCGAGCGCTGCGATCATCGTGCCGATTGGAATGCCCAGGGCAAAAATTCCAAGCGCTGACGCGCGCTTTTCAGGCGGGAAATAGTCAGAAATCAAGGAGTGAGAGGGCGGTGAACACCCCGCTTCTCCGACGCCGACACCAATCCTGGCGAGCGCAAATTGGAACGTGTTTTGCGCCATCCCGCAGGCGACCGTCATCGCACTCCAGGCTGCCAAAGCGATCGAAATAATCCAGGTGCGACTTCGACGTTCAGCCAGCATCGCGAATGGAATGCCGAGCACGGTATATAGGACTGCGAACGCCAATCCTGACAATAAGCCGATTTGTAGATCTGAGAGTGCAAACGTCTCTCGAATTGGTTCGCCCAGCACACTGATCAAAGAGCGATCAATGAAGTTGAAGATGTAGACGATGAGCAGCGCAAACAGCACATAAGCGCGATAGCCTGCACTGCCATAGCCTTCAGGTGTATCTGTTGATACCGCGCTCTCGGTTTCAGCGACGCTTGTATCGCTCATTCTACTTCTCCCTCACGGCATCGCCGTGCGTATTTGCGCGGTCTTATGCCGGGCTTTCGCTCGTTTGGTTTACGAATTGGTCTTGGACCAGCGTTCTTCCTGAAAGCAGGAAGAAGACTCCCGCCAATCCGAACAATGCAGCAGCGCTGATACAGGCATATTTGATGCCGTGGGCTTTGGCTTCAAGACAGGTGGCGAGAACAGACTCGCTCAAATTTGGATCCGAAAGGCTGCAGCTGGCAGTGATCTGACCCGCCGCATCGGTTCCGGCGATATAGCCATTGCTGAGCACGTCCGCCAAATAGCCAACCGCTGGTGGTCCGACGCCATAGCCGATCAAATTGACGACGAATAGCAGGACCGCAATCGATGTTGCGCGAGACCGAAGGCTCACCACGGCCTGCGCGATGTTGTACTGCGCGCCGAGATAGAAATACTGTAAACAGCCGGAGATGAGGAAGGCCACCAACATCATGGTCGGACTGCCTGCGTTGAAGCCCCAGTAGAAAAACGGAACGCTGACCAAAAATGCGATTCCCGGCACCCAGGACGCGGCAGTTTTGGATGATTTGTTGGCGATCTCGGTCAGATAACCACCGAGAAATGCGCCGACCGTGCCGGCAATCGCGATCGGGGCCATGTAATTGATCGCTGTCGGCCCGACGCCGATACCATGAACGTATTGGACAAAGAGCGGAACAAACCCAACCAAGGCATATCCGGCAAACGCCGCTAGTGTGGCGCCGATGGTCATGACCCAAAAGGTCGGTTTGGTGACAATTTCTTGCAGCGCCTCTCGGAACCCCGCCTTCTCTGGTGCGACCGTTCCGGGGGGATCGGAATACCCACGCGGCGGTTCTTTCAAAGTCATCAAGACCAGAATGCCGATCAGAATTCCGGGTGCGCCGACATATATAAAGGCTTCGCGCCACGTGAAATTCTGAATGATCCAACCCCCGAAGAGCTGCGCCAGGACACCGCCGGCCGTCACGCCCATGGCATAGATGCCGAGCGCGGTCGGGCGCGCGCTGGTTTTGTAGTAATCACTAATGACAGAGTTGGCAGGCGGCGTACAACCGGCTTCACCAATGCCGACCAGCAATCGCGCCAAAAGAAGCGTTACAAACCCGGTGGTAAATCCACACAAAACCGTCGCAATGGACCACAAGATAACGCAAACACCGATAATCCGGATACGATTGTGACGCTCGGAAAAACTCGCGATCGGGATGCCTAAAAGCGTGTAAAATAGAGCAAAGCCGATGCCCGAGAGAATACCAAACTGAAAATTGCTCAGCCCAAACTCATCAATGATCGGGCGCCCGATCACACTAATCAGAATTCGATCGACAAAGTTTAGCGTGTAAACAATTGTCAGCGTCAACAAAACGTAGGTTCGATACGAAAATGACCCGAAACTGTTGCCGGTATTCATCTGTGCCGCCGATGCGGAATCACTCATCAAAAGCCTCCCAAGCCACGCTTTTTCTAGCGTTCGTTTCTCTTTCGACTAACGGTAGAGCCGTTCCCCACACGCGCAAGTCTTTTCGCAGGGACAGGACATGATAGTTCGATAAAACTTACAGTCGCACACGTGCCCGAAGACTAGATCAGCCCTTCAGTTTTAAAGCTTGTGACGCCCTTTTTCGCGGCAATCAAATGGTCGTGAACGGTAATTTCAAGCGGGCCGAGGGCGTCGATAACTTCACGCGTCATATCAATGTCGGCGCGCGATGGCGTCGGATCACCAGAAGGATGATTATGGACCAAGATCAGCGCCGAGGCAGACAGCTCAAGCGCTCTGCGTGCGATCTCTCGTGGGTAAACCGGGGCGTGATCGACCGTGCCAT
>JBCBQS010000185.1:0-6102 GCA_039820085.1 Pseudomonadota bacterium | reverse complement strand
CTGCATCGAAAAGCCGAAAGACCAGCGTCTGATCCTCTAGACCCGCCTCGGCTTGCCAGCCGAGTTCAGCTTGCGCGGCGCGGACCGCGAGCGTGTCATTATAGTTCAGGCCCTGAACATAGGACTTTTTGATATCTTCGCCGGGAAAGCTCGTAATGGCGTGGTACAAGAATACACCGTTTACAGCGAACATAATGCCAAAAAACCCCAACATTATCAGGAGGACATGCCACCCTTTTAAAGTCTTTTCAGACGGTGCTGACAGCGTTTGGCTTTGCGGTGCGGTCATTGTTGAGGTCCTCTAAAAGATGCGCGGTTGGTATCCGTTTCGCCGGTCTCGACATCGGTCACGATCAACGAAATTTGCCGCTGCGGCGCACCTGCCGGCGCGTTGACTAGAATGCGGTATCGATCGACGCCGAATGCTTCGACCGGCAATTCAAGCGACCCGGCACCCTGATGATCGAACCCGATCACAGAGTAAGACAAGTCGTCGACACCGGTAATGCTGATCACCATTGTACGTGGCTCAGAGAGTTTGTTGACGAGTTTGAGCGTGTAGCCGTTTTGGATGTTTCCATTGGACAGCTGCACAAACGGTGGCGACCGGTCTTTCAGCACGTTGGCTTCGATCGTCGCGCGCGTGGCCAGCCCCCAAACCATCAACACGCTGATACCAAAAATGAGGATCACATATAGCATCGTCCGCATACGGAACAGGCGATACTTTGGCGGCGTTTGCTTGATTGCGCGTGCCGCGACAGCGACGTCGGTATCGTAAGCAATCAACCCGGTCGGCCGACCAATCTTGGTCATCATCTCGTCGCAGGCATCAATGCACAGCGCACAATGAATACATTCGAGCTGCTGGCCATTGCGGATATCGATCCCCACCGGGCAGACTTGCACGCACTGATCGCAATTGATGCAGTCGCCGCGTTCGTTCCAATTGTCAGATTTGCGCAACGCAGCGCGCGGTTCGCCGCGGTCATATCGATAGGTGACGTTCAGCGCATGCTCATCGGTGAGCGCGCCCTGAATGCGCGGCCACGGACACATATAGGTGCAGACTTGCTCGCGCATCCATCCGGCGAGAAAGTATGTGGTGAGCGTCAGGATTCCGGCGAACCAATAAGCTGAGAGTGGCGCTTCTCCGCTGAACCAGCCTCGCGCGACAGTCGGTGCGTCGTGCCAATAGAGGATGAACGCGCCGCCGGTCCAGAAGGCAATCACCAGCCAAATGCTGTGCTTGCCAAGCTTGCGCCAAGCTTTGTTGATGCTCCAAGGCGCTGCGTCAAGACGTTTGCGCGCGGCCCGGTCGCCTTCGAACGCCCGCTCGACCCAAATGTATAGGTCCGTCCAAACTGTTTGCGGACACGTGTAGCCGCACCACACCCGGCCAAGCAGCGATGTCACCAGGAACAGAGCGAGGGCTGCTAGGATCAATAGCCCAGCCAGAAAGTGAATGTCTTGGGGCCAGATCTCGATGAAGAAGAAATAGAATTTCTCGCTCTCAAAGTCGGCCAGCACCGCTTGGTTGGGAATGCCCTCACCGCGCTCCCAGCGAAGCCAAGGCAGCGCATAATAGATGGTCAGTGTGACCGCCATGACGAGCCATTTAAATGACCGAAATTTGCCATGCGCGAGCTTTGGATAAATCTGCTCGCGCTTGGCATAAAGGTCGCGTGGCGGTGGCGGCGTTGGACCGCCAGTACCTGCAGAAGGGTGGATGTTCAGTTCCACGTGTCCCATCGCTTTTCTGGTTACTCGCCGCCACCAAGCGTATGCACATACACCGCGAGCGCTTTGATAGAGGCGTCATCCAGGCGATCTTGCCAGGCCGGCATATGAGAGTTCCGGGCATTATAGATCGTTGCATAGATCGCTTCTTCTGAACTTCCATAGAGCCATTCTGCGTCGGTGAGATTCGGCGCGCCCTGAATGCGGTCGCCTTGGGCGTTCGGGCCATGACAGGCGGCGCATTGCTGTTGGAAAGTCGCTTCGGCGGCATCGGCTGCATCAGTATTATGCTCTTGGTCAGAGACGCGCAGAACATATTGCGTGAGATTTTCAATCTCGCCGCGCGCCAACAATCCATCGCGCCCAAAGCTTGGCATGAGAGAAAAGCGTGTCTGCCCGTCGCCCTCATGACGGATGCCATGGCGAAGCGTGAACTCAATCCCATCAAGGGTGCCATCCCAGAGCCAGACATCGTCCGCGAGACTTGGATAACCTACCGCACCGCGTCCGCCGGCGCCATGACAGGTCGCGCAATTGTCACCGAACAGGCTTTCGCCCATGGCCAGCGCAAATTGTTGCAACTCGCGATCGGTTTCGATCTCTTCCAAAGATGCATCCAATAAGAGGGCAGACTGCTCGACCCGTGCGGTCTTTAGCTCAACCATGGCTTCAGCCACGAGGTCGCGATCTGAATGTCCGCGCATGCCGGGTGTGTTTGTTCCGAGCCCCGGCAGGGCCGGTATCGCAGGCATAAAGATCATATAGACGACCGCCCAGACAATCGTGCCATACCAGATATAGAGCCACCAACGCGGCAAGGGATTGTTGAGCTCTTTGATCCCGTCCCAGCTATGGCCGGTGGTCTCGATGCCGCTGTGACCGTCAGTGTCTTTGGTTTCATTATCCATGGTCTGGGCCTCCATCATCGAGGGGCATGCGCGATGCGGCATCAAACGTGCTCTGATTTTTTGGCCAAAGCGCATAGAGAAGCGCGCCTAAAAACATGAGGACAAAATAGACGAGCCCTCCGGTCTGAGCGAAACTGGCGAGAAGTTCATACATATCGGTGCTCCCTATCGCCGATTGTCGAGATCATCGGCCTGATAGGTCGAGAAATCGACCAAAGTGCCGGTCATTTGAAGATAAGCAACGAGGGCATCCATCTCAGTGATAAGATCAGGATTGCCGTCCCAATCGCGCGCCTCGACGGTGCCTTCGCGGCCCGCTTCAGCTTCGTAGAGCGCCATCAAGCTGTCATAATAATCGAAGCCCTTATCATTCGGGTCCGCCTGGGCGAGAATATGCCCCTTCGCGTTTGCGATCATCTCGTCATTGTAAGGCACACCAACGAGACGTTCCGTACGCAGACGATCTTCAATATCGTCATATTTCAGCTTCTTATCCATCAAGAAGGCGTAAGGCGGCATGATGCTTTCTGGCACCAATGCGCGCGGATCGATCAGGTGGTCGACTTGCCATTCTGCAGAATACTTTCCACCCACCCGTGCCAAGTCAGGCCCGGTCCGTTTTGATCCCCACTGGAAGGGATGATCATACATGCTTTCAGCTGCGAGCGAGTAGTGACCGTACCGCTCAACCTCGTCTCGCAAAGGCCGCACCATCTGACTGTGACAGACATAGCATCCTTCGCGGATATAGATGTCGCGCCCTTTCAGTTCGAGCGGTGTATAGGGCCGCATACCGTCGACTTTTTCGATCGTGTTATCCATGTACATGAGCGGTGCCATTTGGATGATCCCGCCAATCGAAACGACGACCAAAATACCAATCGTCAGAAGCAGCGAGTGACGCTCAAGAACGCCGTGATTGTTCATCAATCCCATAGGTCTCAAGCCTCCTATTCAGCCGGGGCCAGCGCTGCGCGTGGCTCTGGCTTGGCGTATGTGTCAGTGGCCGACGGATCGAGCGCTTCGGCTTCGCCGTGGCCAAGGGCTGTGCGGATCAAATTGTAAGACATGATCGCGGCACCAGCGAAGTAGAGCAGCCCTCCAACCATCCGAATAATGTAGCTGATATGTTTGGCTTCTACGGTCTCCACGAAGCTGTATTCGAGGAAGCCATACTCATTGTAAGCGCGCCACATCAGGCCTTCCATGATCCCGGCGAACCACATGGAGATCATGTAGAAAATGATGCCAATCGTGGAGATCCAGAAGTGCCACTCAACCAAGGATTTGGAGAACAGCGCCTTCTTTTTATAAAGCCACGGCGTCAGGCAGTAGAGCGCCCCGAAACTGATATAGCCAACCCAACCGAGCGCACCGGAATGCACATGGCCGATGCCCCATTCTGTATAATGACTGAGCGAGTTCACGGCGCGCACAGACATGAGCGGGCCTTCAAAGGTCGCCATGCCATAAAAGGCAAGCGAGACGACCATCATCCGGACGACTGGATCTGTCCGCAGCTTGTCCCAGGCGCCTGACAGCGTCATGACCCCGTTAATCATCCCGCCCCAACTTGGCATCCACAGCATAATCGAGAAGGTCATTCCGAGCGTCTGCGCCCATTGCGGCAGAGCGGTATAGTGCAGGTGGTGCGGTCCGGCCCAGATATAGATGAAGATGAGCGACCAGAAGTGCACAATCGAGAGCCGGTAAGAATAGACCGGCCGGTTCACCCGTTTCGGGATGAAATAATACATGATCGCGAGGAATCCGGTGGTCAAAAAGAAGCCGACCGCATTGTGACCATACCACCACTGCGTCATTGCATCTTGTACGCCCGCAAAAACCTGGACTGATTTGGAGCCGGTTAGGCTGACGGGAATGGATAGATTATTGACAATGTGAAGCATCGCAATCGTCACGATGAACGACAGATAGAACCAGTTCGCGACATAGATATGGGGCTCTTTGCGCTTCCACAGCGTGCCGAGGAAGACAAGCAAATAGACCACCCAAACCAGGGTCAGCCAGAGATCCACATACCATTCTGGTTCGGCATATTCTTTTGATTGCGTGACGCCCATCAAATAGCCTGTGGCGGCCAGCACGATGAAGATCTGATAGCCCCAGAACACAAACCAAGGCCACATGCCGCCGGCGATACGCGTGCGGCAGGTGCGTTGAACCACATAGAAACTCGTCGCGAGGAGGACATTGCCTCCAAAGGCAAAGATCACCGCACTTGTGTGCAGCGGGCGCAGGCGACCAAAATTCGTCCATCCGAGCTCTGGGAAATAGAATAAAGCGGGCCAAGTGAGCTGCAGCGCAATCACGACGCCGACCAGCAAACCGGCAATGCCCCAAAACATGGCTGCGGCCACGCCGAACTTCACCAGCGTGTTCTCATACTCACTTTCATCAAACGGATTGCGGTCGACCAATCCGCCGGCCCAAAGCGCTGTGCCGACCAAAAACCCACCCGCGAGGACCAAAAAGGTAAGCGCTTGGATTTCCATCCCCGAGTCCTTCGCGAATGCGGCCATCAAAAGCGCAAAAAACAGGAAGACAGACGTCAGCGCGCCAACCCCGATTATGCTCGCATTGATCCCTCGTCTGAACGATCCAATCATCTCAGTCATCGCCGATCTAAACCTCCCATAATCCCCCAAAATGAGGGACGGCTTCAGCTGAGCAGATCATTATCGGTGCGCAGATTGCGTCTGAATAAGGGACATTCCCTATGTGCGTGACCGTCGCACTCTCTAGAAGCTGGGACAGGCCACAGAAACGGAGTGGAGCTATGACACCAGTGCATCAAACGCTGATCGGTCTGATGATGATCCTGATCGGTGTCTTCAAAACGTGGTTGCACGTTGGGGCGGTTCCAGTGCTCTATCTGACCACGTGCACGGGCAATACGATCGCCGTCTCGACGGGGCCGACGCATGTGCTGGCCCAAGCTCATTGCTGGGGGTGCTATTTGTTTCTCGCTGGCCTGATGGTCTCTGCATACGCTGTCTATCGCGCATTTAAGGGGCGGCGGTCTGTCGCTTATCAGGTGGATTGATCCATGCCGGACGCCCATTACAAAGGGTGGCTGATGGCCGATAATCAGCAACCAGTCCTCAGAGACACGTCCGGGCAGCACAGCGATAACCGGTCCCTTGAGCCGTTAATGCGCTCCATCTTAGCGTCTGTGCCGGATGCGATGATTGTGATTGACGATTCGGGAAAGATTCTCGCGTTCAGCGCCGCGGCGGAGCGGCTCTTTGGATACCAGGCGCGCGACATGGCGGGCAAGAATGTGTCAATTCTCATGGATGACACGCATCGCAAACATCACGATCAGTATATGAAAAACTACCTCACTACAGGTGAGCGACAAATTATCGGGATCGGACGAATCGTCGAGGCGAAGCTTGCAGACGGTCGGATTATTCCGGTTGAGCTTAAA
>JBCBQS010000184.1:0-6114 GCA_039820085.1 Pseudomonadota bacterium | reverse complement strand
GTGGGACAATCGCTCTGTCATTCACATGGCGACGGGCGGTTATGATGGATATGATAGGCTTTTACATCGCACGACGATCGGCGAACGAGTTTCGGTTTAGGACGGAAAGACTATTCGTCTTCATCCACCATGTCGGCCCAAAAAACATCGGCGCTGACCCGGAAGGCTTCGACCAATATATAGAGGCCTGCCCCGGAGAGCACCCACCAGGCTGTGCTGGGTTCCCCAGCCCAATTCACCATTGCTTCAAACATCACCATGCCTCGGTCTTACGCCGTCGATGTCCCAATATGCCCGTCACGTCTTAACGAGAGCTGAGTCAAATCCGGCACAGTTGAGGCAATTCGTAATCAAAACGGCCCAATTTCTTTACGCCTTCATAGATTTGCGTAAACAGGGGCCGATGAGCACGCGTAAATCTTCTCGCAAACCCCCGGCCCGAGTCTGGCAGCGGATGCTGTCAGGGCGGCGGCTCGACTTGTTAGATCCATCACCGGTCGATGTGGAGATTGAGGATATCGCGCACGGGCTGGCGCGCGTTGCGCGTTGGAACGGACAAACGCGCGGCGCGCATGCCTTCTCAGTTGCGCAGCACAGCGTCATCGTTGAAGCCTTATGCGTGCAAATTGAACCGCGGCTCGATCCGCGCTCAAGACTGCTAGCGTTGCTTCACGATGCCCCTGAATATGTGATCGGCGATATGATCTCGCCGTTCAAAGCGGTCTTGGGCGATGGCTACAAAGACATTGAAGCGCGGCTGGCTTTTGCGATTCATGCCCGCTTTGGCCTGCCCGCAGAAACCCCCGCCAGCCTAAAGCGACTGATCAAGAAGGCCGATAATATTTGCGCATGGTTTGAAGCGACACAGCTTGCCGGATTTTCGGACGTTGAGTCCGATCGATTTTTCGGTCACCCACCCCGCGGGATAACCCTCAAACTAAGCCCGCAGCCTGCCGAGGCCGCGCAAGCCGATTTCGTCGCACGCACGCATGAACTCCTCGCGCATATAGAGGCCCCCGCATGAACGTCATCATCGGCTTATCGGTCGTGATTGTCGCTTATGATGGCGAGAAACCGCGGGTGCTGGCGACACGTCTCGAAGGGGATCTCGCTGCTCTACCCTTCGGGGCGTTTGACCCAAGCGAGCATCGCACCTTTGAATTGGCGCTTCGTGGTTGGGTGAAAGAACAAACCGGTTTTCAACTTGGCTATGTCGAACAGCTCTACACATTCGGCGATCGTGATCGCGAAAGCCCAGAAGCAACACTGATCCGCACGGAGGCCGATGCGCGGGTGGTCAGTGTCGGTTATCTTGCGCTGACACCGGAAGCAGAGCGCCTGCCAGAGTCCTTCGAAGCGGGTTGGCGTGGCTGGTACAGTCACTTCCCGTGGGAGGATCGGCGAACGGGTCGACCGGCAATTTTAGACGCCGAGATTGCCCCGAGACTAATAACTTGGGCAGCCGGTAATCCAGACCGCCTGACGCGCGCTGAAAGTGCATTTGGCTTGAACGGCAATGACTGGCCGGACGAAGCCGTGCTCGAGCGCTATGAGCTCCTATACGAAGCAGGGCTGGTCGCCGAATGCGCCCGCGATCGCGCTTTGCCGGAACCTGATGTGCAGCTTGGCGAAGCCATGGCCTCCGATCATCGGCGTATCTTGGCCACCGCGATTAGTCGTCTGCGCGCGAAGATCCGCTATCGACCGGTCGTTTTTGAGCTAATGCCCGATCGGTTTACGCTGACAGATTTGCAAAGCACGGTGGAGGCCATTCTCGGCCAAACATTGCACAAACAAAATTTTCGGCGCGCTCTGGACCGGACAGATTTTGTTGAGGGGACGGGAGAAATGGAAAGCGGCACCGGCGGGCGCCCGGCAGAACTCTATCGATTTAAGCGCGAGGCCTTGCGCAAAACAGGCGCGCGTGGCCTCACGGCTCCTGTCGTGCGGGGCTAAGTGACAGTGGATTGCACTTTGTACTGGGGTTGATCCCAGCACCGCGTTTCTAATATGTCGCCTAACGCTTCCATTGCATCCCAGACATCGACAAATCGAACATAGAGCGGCGAAAAGCCAAAGCGCATCGCATCTGGCGCTCGAAAGTCGGGTACGATGTTCTGTGCGATCAGCGCTTGAACGACCGCATAACCCTGCGCGTGCAACACGCTGACATGACCGCCGCGGATCTCACCAATACCGGGTGAGATTGCCTCAAGCCCCAATCGATCCACCCACCACAAACAGAGATCTCCAAGTGCCCGTGCTTTGGTGCTCAATTGCGAAACAGAGATACCGCTCAGCAAATCGAGCGCGCCATCCAGAGCGCGCAAAGACAGTATTCCAGGCGTGCCAGCTGCAAAGCGCGCGGCCCCCGAGACAGGTCGATAGTCCCCATCGAAGGCAAATGGATCCGCATGCCCGAACCAGCCGGGCAGCGGGTTTCGAAGCGCATTCGCAAGGTCTTGCGAAGCATAAACAAAAGCTGGAGCACCGGGCCCACCATTCAGGTATTTGTAAGTGCATCCCGTGGCCAATCGCGCGCCGTCTGCCTCAAGCGCGAGATCAACGCAGCCTGTGGCGTGACTCAAATCCCACACAATCAGGCTGCCATGCTGCGCAGCAATGCGCTCGAGCGACGCGATGTCTTCGACCAAGGCCGTTCGATAATTTACAACGCTCTTTAAGAGCACACCACCTTCGGTCAGGGCATTTGCCGCTCGCCCACTTTCGACGCGTTCGAACGCAGCACCCGTTTGCGCACATAGACCTTGCGCCATGTATTGGTCGGTTGGGAACTCATCAGCTTCGACCAGTATTCGTTTGTTCTCGACCAATTCCAAAGCTGCCGCTGCGAGCTTATAGAGATTGATCGAGACGCTGTCGCAGACAATAACGTCATCGGCTCGAACGCCGATCAATCGAGCCAGTTTAGCGCCGACAGTGCGAGGCAGATTAATCCAATCAGCATCATTCCAAGACTGAATGAGGCCACTGGCCCATTCTTCGTTTGCTGTTTTCCGGAGGGCTGCCAAAGCCGTGGTAGAGCTTGGCCCCAAGGAATGACCGTCGAGATAGATCAAACCGTCCGGCAACGAGAACTCAGCGCGCGCTGCGGCCAAAGGGTCTGTTTGATCGAGGGCAAGCGCGTCAGCGCGGTGGGTTGGACGACTGTATACCATGTGCGCCTTCTGCCTCAGCTTTGTGGTCGCCGCTAGTCCTCTACCGCGCTTGCAAAAGCTGCGCGAACCAGGAAGAAGGCACTCATGACACGCTCGATCATAATCGGACTCCTCTTGTTTGGCCTTAACGCTTGCGCACCGACATCACAGCCCGTTGACCCGCCTGCGCCGAATCTTGAAGAGAGCGCATTAATGACAGACACACCCGCACAGCTATCATTACTCACATGGGGTGACTTGCTGTCTCAAGACAAACCAAATCCGTCTGTGTCGATATCGATCGGGGAACGCGACACGGATGTGGTCGATCTCTGGCTCCCAGAAACGCCTGGCCCACATCCAGTCGTGGTTATGGTGCATGGCGGATGTTGGCAGAAGTCGATCGCAGACCGAACGCTGATGAACTATGCTGCGGAAGATCTGCGCCAGCGCGGACTGGCGGTTTGGAACATTGAATATCGCGGCGTTGACGAGCCGGGCGGCGGTTATCCGGGAACTTATCTTGATGTCGCAAAGGCCACCGATGCCCTGCGCGATCATGCAGCGAGGTACGATTTAGATTTGGAGCGCGTGGTCGGAACAGGTCATTCGGCGGGTGGGCACTTGGTCACCTGGCTTGCGACACGCGCGGCTTTGCCAGAAGAGAGCTCACTCGCAAGTTCAGACCCACTTGGCTTCAAGGGTGTGATTAATTCTGGTGGTCTCGCCGATCTTGAGCTCTCCGTCCAAGTCACCCAAAATGACTGCCTTGGCGCGATCATGGATGATTTGACCGGCACGGCGAGTGAGGCACGAACGGATGTGTTTTCGGATACGTCACCCGCTCGGTTATTGCCCGTGCCAGGCGTGTTTTACAGCGTGAGCGGAGATATGGATCGGATTTCACCGCCGGGGCTTGCCTCCGCGATGGCGCGTTTAAATCGATCCGCTGGTGGCTCTGGCAAAGCGGTGATCATTGCCGGGAACAATCATGTCGATTTGATTGCACCGGGTACCGCCGCGTGGGACACACAAGCGGATCTGTTGCAAGAGATGCTCCGTGCACCTTAAGTCCTGTTAGCGAAAGGCCGGATAGAATTGCCTCGGCTCGATCCCCAAACGCTGGCGTGCTTCCGATCCATCATAGATGAGATCCTCGTTCATCCGATCAATCATGCCCGGCGTGAGTGAAGTTCTGCCAAAGCGGGCCATAAACAACACGGCTGTTCTCAGAACAACCGTAGGCACACCGACAATGCGCGGGCGCTGTCCTAGGCCGAGTGCGATACGTTCGACAAATGTGCGATAGTCGATCGTCTCCCCTCCGGTAAGCTCTAAGGTCTGATCCATCGCTGCAGGATTGTCTAAAGCCTGCCATGCAGCGACCGCCACATCTTCAGCGTGAATGGGTTGGCGCAGTCCGCATCCCTGGTCAGCCACTGCGAAAAATCCGGCCCGGCGCAGTATCGTGGCGATTTTGTTGACCGAGTGATCGCGTTCCTCATCATAAATCAAAGTTGGACGCAGGATCGTATATCGAAGACCATCCGCCCGGGCCGCCGCGACCATTCGAGTTTCAGCTTTGAGAATCCGTTCTGCGACATCTCGGTCACACGGATCATCGCTGTATCGCTTGCTTATCCCGCTGGTCGAACTCAGCGCGATGATGTGTTTCGCGCCGCGCATTTGTTGCATCACAGGTGGCAATAACCAAATCGGCCAGGTGGAAATCACGACGCTCTGATCGGGGATATGAAATCGGCCTTCAAGCATGTCAGCGCTTGGCACCCAATCTATGCTTTCAGGCATCTGGGGCTTTGTTCTGGACACAATGTGACCCGCGCGAATGCGTCTCGTAAGATGGGTTCCAACGAGCCCTTGACCGCCAAGTATGACGATCGGTTCCATGTTTCTGTCCATACCACCCTAGCCTTCAAAAATCCGGCAAATCGTTGTGAAAGAATATGAATGTGCTCGTTTCTCTTATCACTTTGAGATACGGACTTTTATTGAAATTGACTAGACGATTTATTCTAGAACAGGTTCAGTTCATCAATATGACCACTGATCGATCACCTCGGTCTCGCCGTTGTGATTTAGGCCGGACGCGCAAGACTCAGGAAGATTGGATACGTAAATCCCGCCGCCAAACCGCCGAGATGCGCAGCCCAAGCAATGCTCATCACTCCAACATCGCCGCCCAAAAAGGCAAGCACGAGATTGATCAGTATCCAGGGTACGCTGATCGACCAAGCCCCCTTCAAGCCATTTCGAACAAAGCCGACCGCTGGAAGTAAGCCTGAAATTGCCGAAGATGCGCCAATCGCGATGCCGTCTTTCGCTTCAATCGAAAACCATAAAAGCTGAGCGATCGCGCCACCGATGGCGCACACCGCAAAAAAGGTGAGAAATAGAACCGCACCGCGTGTCGATTTGCCAAGGGCTTGAGCGACGATGGGACCAATCGCAATCAACATCGCCATGTTGAGCAACAGGTGAAACGATCCGCCGTGCAGGAATGTATGCAAAACATAAGGCGTATACTCACCCCACGGGCGATACACATTTTCGAAACTCGGACCACCCGCAATGGCGGCGACCGAAAACATCCAATCCTGGACACGAAGCGGCGCGTTGAACTGAATCAGGGATACCACTGAAATGGCACCTGCCAGCAATATTATGACCGTTGGGAACCCGTTGTGGAAAATCGGCGGATTCGACGGCCCTTGATCGGGATCTTGATAGATTTGCATGGGACTCATATGGCCCTTCGCACAGAAACCGCTAGGCCGTCTCTGCCGCCGGGTGACGGCTTGACCTCCAGGGCGGTCCGGCCACGATCAGGCGCATGACTTTGACCTTTGATGATCTCCGCCCGCCCTGTCCGCATATGGATGAGACACACTCCGAATGGCGCCGGTCTGTGCGTGGCTTCGTCGACAAAGAAATCATG
>JBCBQS010000183.1:0-6171 GCA_039820085.1 Pseudomonadota bacterium | reverse complement strand
CGAAAAAACCATTGGACCAGCTCGCGCTGTTCAACCGGCGCGCCAGATCGCCAGCCTTTGCCATCGATCACTTGCTCATTCGCGAGCACGGTGTGATCAACCGGGTCCCAATTTACTTTGGCGTTCTTTTGATAGACCAGCCCTTTGTCCATAAACTTCAGGAACAGACGTTGTTGCTCGCCATAATAATCAGGGTCGCAGGTCGCGAATTCGCGCGACCAATCGAGCGATAGGCCGAGCTTTTCAAACTGCGCTTTCATGGCGTCTATGTTTTGATAGGTCCACGTGCCGGGATGCACGCCTTTTTCCATCGCTGCATTTTCAGCGGGCATGCCAAAAGCGTCCCACCCCATTGGGTGCAGGACATTGAATCCTTTCGCCTTTTTGTACCGCGCAACGACATCGCCCATCGCATAATTGCGCACATGCCCCATATGCAGCCGACCGGACGGATAGGGAAACATCTCAAGCACATAAGCTTTCGGCATGTCGCCCGCCTCGGCTGGCGTCAGCGCCTTAAACAAATCTGCCTTCGCCCAGGCGTCACGCCATTTGGGTTCCGCCTCTTGCGGATTGTATCTTGAGGCCATGGCCTCCCCCATCAATGTCTAAATTAGTTGAGCTCAGATGCTTTGAGATTTCGCGCCCGAACCAGGATCGCATTTTCGAGCTGGATGCCTGTGGCTGGGTCGGCGGGTGCATCCGTCCAGGTGCCGTCCTGATTCACTTGACGAAACACGCTGACCTTCACGCCATCCGCCCGCAATCGCGAGTCCAAGATATACACTGTTGCTTTGATCCGCTCATCTTGGGCCGCTTCAAACGAGTGCCAATCATAAATGATTGTTCCGCCAAACGGATCGGCGCTTTCGAGCGGAAGCGCTTGTAAGGTGTCCAAGCTCGCCCGCCACAAGTAAGGATTGGCCCCACCTGCAATCTCTTCGACGACGCGATTCTCGACATTGTTGCTTCCACCGAATACGCAACCTGAGAGCGCGAGCGCACCAAGTGTTGCAGTGAAGAGCGATGAAATGGCCTTCATATCGTCATTTCCCGTTGGCAAGATCTTGTTGATTGACTGCCTCTATAACATCTGAAACGGAGCCTGCCAGTGCCCAAGTGCTGTCGTCATCAAAGCGGCTCTTCAAAGGAGGAAAAATGGATATGAGAACACGCCTCCTTTGCTCAACTTTGGGTATCTTTTTTTCAGTCCCAATCGCGGTCGCCCAGGACGGTGCACCGATTGAAGGGGCGATAGACGTCGAGTCGACCATCCTGCTCACACCGCTCTCTAATCGCGATTCAGACATAGAGACCGAACCCGTCCTCGGCGAATTCTCAGTCAATGGAACCGCGCAAAAGATCCTCGAGAATGGCGTCCGGGTGCGCGCACAAGGCGCGCTTCGAGTTCAAGCAGATCATCCAAGTCGGCCCGGTGGTATTGGCGGGTTTGGGAGCGACACGGTCGCTCCGGTCGGTGCTTTTTCGGGTCTCTCATCCGCGACACCGATCGAGACAAGCGATATTCGTGCACGCCTCGAGACGGCTTATCTGCAAGTCGATGGTGGATATGGCGAGGTGCGTGTCGGCAAGGACCGAGGCGTCGCTGCGCGGTTCTATGAGGGTGCGAAATCCAGCCTCTCGCATGCACGGCTTGATAGCTCACTTTTGGACCCAACAGGATTGGCCACTGTCCGCACACGCCACGACCTCACAGGCCCGAGTTTAAAGGTCTCATACGCGACGCCGAGATTGATTGGCATTCGTGCGGGCGCGAGTTTTACCCCTGACGCAAGCGCCGATGGACTCGACCGCCGGCCGCAATCCGGGACCGGTGGCGTGGCGCCAGGAGCCGAGAATGCGGTTGAACTCGGATTGAATGGAACACGCCTGTTGCGCGAATCAGGGTGGCGATTCGACGTTGGGTTGGGCTGGTCAACGGCGGATGTGAAAAATTCCGAGGAATTGCTCTACACAAATTCTGTGGAAACTTGGTCTGCTGGAACGCGGATCGAAAAAGATGATTGGACGTTTGGTCTTTCTTGGCTCGATTCGAATAATGGTGGCGTGAACGGCGATTACACCGCCTGGAGCGCCGGGCTTTCACGATATGCTTATAACACTGATTTTTCGATAGAATTTGGTGAGTCTGAGGATCGTTTTGCCGGTCTGGATTCAGAGAGTTGGCGGCTTGGTTTTGCGCGGGATATTGACCCTCAATCACGCATCGGTATCGCATATTTGCATGACACAGTGCGGACGTTCCAGCAGAAACGGGACACAAATGGCATTGTTGTTGAAATCACACTATCGCAAGAAATTGTGGAACTAACCGGAAATTAAGGTTCTATTAATCACTCCCGCTGCTATTTATAGAGTAGGAGTATTCAATGCGTCTGCTGATGGTTTCTCTCGCGGCTCTTGGGGTCACTGCCTTACCGGCAGCGGCCGAGCAAGACGTGCCTGAAATGCCAGCGCCATCGATTGCCGAAACAGATCGCGCTGAACCCGACTGGTTTCGTAAGTTCAACTTTACGAACGAAGAGTTCAATACGCCAGTATGGGAAAATACACCATCGCAAACATTTAACTTGGCTTGGATCCAAGGGGACCGGTGGCGTCTAAGTCTAGATCTCACATCTCGCGAAGATGGGTCTCCGCTTCCGCGCGAAGAGATGATGGCTGAAGCCGAGTTTCGGATCACGCCTCGTCTGTCGGTCGGTGGTGAATTGACCATTGGCGCTGAAGAACTCAATGAGACAGCCGCTTGGGAAGACCAAGAAATCGAAGCGGGCATTCGCTTACGGTCTGCCTTCAAGTTCTAAATCAGGTTCAGGCTTTTGCCCCGCGTTTCCCGCTTCCATAAGCGGGATTTTTTTGTGCCGAGTCTTCGTCCAGTGGCCAGCGCGGGCGGGCGCTGAATGCCAATCCATCATCGGCAGTTTTCCCCGCTGCCAATCGTTCAAGGCCAGCAAGTGCAATCATCGCCGCATTGTCAGTGCAGTGGCGAAGCGGTGGCGCGATCAGCTGTGCGCCCGCCTCCCTCGCCACCTCTTCGAGCCCAGCCCGTATGGTCTGGTTCGCGGCGACACCGCCCGCCACGACCAATCGTGCATCCGATCCGAGCGCGTCTTTCACGCTCGCCAGCGCGCGGCGTGTCTTTTCCGCTAAGCAATCGGTGATGGCCGCCTGGAACGCGGCACACAAATCAGCTTGCGCTTGTGGGTCTAAGGTCTGCGCAGCGATGATCCGCGCCGCGGCCGTTTTCAGACCCGCGAAACTCATATCCAGTCCTGGACGGTTCAAAAGCGGACGCGGGAGGTCAAAGCGTGCCGCGTCTCCAGTTTTAGCCAAGCGCTCAACCGCAGGCCCCCCTGGGAATCCAATCCCGAGTGTTTTGGCGAGTTTGTCGAAGGCTTCACCCGCAGCATCATCAATGGTTGTGCCGAGCCGTTGATAAGACCCCAGGCCAGTCACCAAGAGAAACTGGCAATGGCCACCGCTCACCAATAGGAGCAGATACGGAAACGGACATGACCCCGCCAAACGCGGTGACAGAGCGTGTCCTTCAAGATGGTTGATCGGTAAGAAAGGCGTGTTTGTCGCCAGCGCGATGGCTTTGCCGGTCATCATCCCGACCATCACACCACCAATCAAACCGGGTCCACTGGTTGCTGCGATGGCGTCGAAAGCGTCCACCGGCGCCCCGCTCTCATCAATCGCCCGCGCGACGACGATATCGGCGATATCGGCATGCGCGCGGGCCGCAATTTCTGGCACGACGCCACCGAACGGCGCATGTTCTTCGACTTGGCTGCGGACGGTTTCTGACAAGATCTCAATCTGCCCGGACGCATTCCGCCGCACGACAGCTGCTGCGGTTTCATCGCAACTTGTTTCAATTCCAAGGACAGTGAGATCGGCGGTCATCGCGGCGATATAAGCGGTTCGAACAAAAGATGGAACGGTCTAGTCCAGCAAAGCCGCTTTGATTTCCGGAATCCACTTTTCTTGCTCGAGATTGTAAGCATGAAGCGAACCGGCGAAATCCCAATGACACCAGGCCAATCCCCGCTCCTCCAGTCCCTCTCTCAAGGTCCGAACCCAGCGGGCGCGTTGTTCGATTGGAACGCCGTCATAGACCCCAAACTCGCCGACAAAAACCGGCATTCGCGTCCGCGTTTGGACAGCGACCGCTTTATCTAGGTTTTGCATCATGCGTGACACATCGCGCCGTGTTCCCCATTGAATACGAGTTTGTGGTACATTTCCCCACGGCGCGCCCTGATGCGTGAAGTGATATGGCGCATATTCGTGATAGGTTAGCATGATGCGAGGATCGTGTTGAGGCAGCGCGGCCTCCAGGCCGTCGAGACTGCCCCATTCTGCTGTCCCCCAAATCACCCAACGATCGGGATGGTTTTGTCGGATACGCGCCAAAATGCGAGTATTGAGCGCATCGGTGCGGGCAACACTCATATTGGTATGCGGTTCATTGATGGTTTCAAAGATCAGAGTGGGCGGCGCCCGTGCAAAATGGGCAGAGAGCTGATCCCAAATCGCTTCCAATCGCGGCTCATGCACATCTGGCAGGTTATTGAGGTCCTCATAGTGGTGGACATTGACGATAATCTTCAGGCCAATCTCATTCGCCCATCCGATGATCTCATCAACCCGCGCCAACATATCACGGCTAATCTCATATGGGGCATTCTTGCGCGTATGCTCGGACCAATTGACCGGTAGGCGAACAGAATCGAACCCAGCGATCTGAAGCCGCACCAAGTCTTCTCGCCGCACCGTATAACCCCAGTCGCCTTCTTGTGGCGCCTCCAGAGCGTTGCCGAGATTCATACAGCGCGCAATCGGTGGTTCTGAGATGGGCAGAGCATTGGTCGCTGCGCGCTCCAATTGTGTTTGACCACACGCCGACAACGTCAATAACAAGGCAATCCAAGCCGTGCGCAATGGGGGTCTCCTGCGGGTGATTGCTTGCACCAAACTGTGTTCGATCTTAGCAGATTCTCATACTATACGCGGAGTCGCAAAATTGGAGCCAAAATGACGAGCGCTAAGACAATCCGCATTGGCACGCGAGGATCACCCTTAGCGCTTTACCAAGCTGAATTGATTGCCAGTGAAATTGAACGCGTTAGCGAAGGGTCGTTCGTTGGCGAGATTGTTACCTTCTCGACCAAAGGCGACCAATTGACGACTGAGCGTTTGATCAATTCAGGCGGCAAAGGCTTGTTCACACGCGAGATTGATTATGCCGTCGACCAAGGTGAGGTCGATATTGGCGTGCATAGTCTCAAAGATGTGCCAAGCCTTCTGCCCCCCGGACAAGACCTCATTGCTTATCCCAAACGGGTTGATCCGCGCGATGGCTTCCTGACCACAAACGGGGTTCAGCGCCTCCAGGACCTACCGTTTGGCGCTGTGCTCGGAACGGCAAGCCTGCGCCGAGAATCGCAAGCCCTGGCGCTGCGTCCTGATCTGAAAGTTGTTCCTTTCCGAGGACGGGTCGAGACACGGATCGAAAAGCTTAAGCGCGGTGAAGCGGACGCCACGTTTCTTGCAATGGCTGGGCTCATCCGGCTCGAGCTCGATCATCTCGCAACACCGATCCCAAGCTCAGATTTATTGCCCGCCGCAGGCCAAGGGATCATTGCCGTCGCCGCGCGGACCGACACGCTGCCAGAGGATATGGCGTCGGTGTTCGAACAGATCGACGATGCTGCGACGCGAGCGATGGCCACCGCGGAGCGCGCTTTTCTCGCAGAACTCGATGGCTCCTGCCGCACCGCAATGGCCGCCCAATTGCAGAGTGATGCTGGGGCTTGGCGGATGCAAGGCGAAGTGCTGACCCCAGATGGCCAAACAAAGTGGACCGCGCAAGGCGAAGCGCTTCTCTCGACGTCCATGACTGCACTTGCAGATCTCGGTCGCACGCTGGCTGAGTCCATTCGCGAGCAGGCGGGCGGCGATCTTCCTGTGTTCACCGATTAAAGACTTAAGACTCATGGCGTCGGTTCCCGTTATCATTACCCGCGCAGAACCCGGCGCTGGTGAAACAGCAACGCGTCTGGAGGCGCTCGGGCTTCACGTCATTCCAGCACCGATGCCATGAGTCTTAAGTCTTTAATCGGTGAACACAGGAAGATCGCCGCC
>JBCBQS010000182.1:0-6208 GCA_039820085.1 Pseudomonadota bacterium | reverse complement strand
AAGTTTGTATTGCGGGCGCGAGTTATGGCGGATATGCAGCGCTCGCAGGCGCCGTGTTTACGCCAGACCTCTATAAGTGCGTGATCGCGATCGCCCCGGTGAGTGATCTCAATCGCATGCTCGCTGACGAAAAGCGCGATGCTGGTCGCGATCATTGGGTGGTGAGCTATTGGGAAGACGTCATGGCAGAAGGCGACGCGCGTCGCGCGAAACTACGCGAAATCTCACCAGTGAACTATGCTGACCAAGTTCAAGCGCCTATTTTGCTAATGCATGGGGATGACGATACAGTCGTCCCTTACGTTCAAAGCACGCGCATGCGCGATGCGCTTCGTCGCGAAAATAAATCAGTCGAATTGGTCAGGCTTAAGGGCGAAGATCATTGGCTTTCTGTTGCCGAGACGCGGCTTCAGACCTTGCGCGAAATGGATCGCTTCCTCGCCGAGCATTTGCCGATTGAGTAACAAAAAAAGCCGCTCCCTTTGGGAGCGGCTTTTTGATTTGTCTCATCCCGCAAGACTATTTCTTGATCCGGCCTTGGATCTGCTTGCGAAACTTATCTGTGTAAGGCGGGCGCATCATGGCGAGGATCTCATTGCCTGTTTGGGTATAGATCGCTTTCTTGTGGCTAAACTCATAGAAGCCATCGCGGCCATGATAAGCGCCCATGCCTGATGGGCCGACACCGCCGAATGGCAGATCTTCTTGGGCGACGTGGAAGATGACGTCGTTCACAGTTACCCCGCCTGACGTTGTATTGTTCAGAACCATATCTCTTTCGTTCGCATCGTCGCCAAAGTAATAGAGGCCCAGCGGACGCGGATTGTCATTGATATAGGCAACGGCGTCTTGCGTCTGAGAATAAGACTTTAGGGGCAGGATCGGACCAAAAATCTCGTCCTGCATAACCTTCATATCATCGGTTGGGTTGAGAACGATGTGCGGCGCCATCTTGTGATGCGGCTGCTGACTGAAATTCTCATCCTGAGGATTGATTTCAATCACTTCAGCACCTTTTTCGCGCGCATCTTCCAAATATGAGTTGAGCCGCTCATAATGACGCTGATTGACGATGGAGGTATAATCATCATTGTCTTTCAACCCATCGGCAAACATCTTACCGACGGCCGCCTGAGCGGCGCCGACGAAATCGCCCGTTTTTTCTTCAGGTACAAAGGCGTAATCTGGCGCGAGGCAAATTTGGCCGGCGTTCAACGTCTTGCCCGCCATGATCCGGCTCGCGGCCTTCTCAACATCCGCAGACTTGCCCAGGATAACTGGTGATTTCCCACCAAGCTCGAGCGTCAGCGGAACCAAATTATCCGCCGCAGCGCGCATAACATGGTGGGCGATCGAGGTCGCGCCGGTGAATACGATGTGATCAAATGGGAGCTTGGTAAAAGCCGCGCCAATATCTGGCCCACCGGTCACAACCGCGACTTCTTCCTCGGTGTAATACTTAGAGATCAGCTCCGCCATCAATTCGCTGGTTTTCTCAGTGAACTCAGAAGGTTTGATCATGGCGCGGTTGCCCGCAGCGAACACATTTGCCAGCGGCGCAAAGGTCAGATTGACCGGGAAATTCCACGGGCTGATAATTCCAACTACGCCCTTTGGCTGGTATTGAATGTGTGCTTTCGATCCTAGCAATCCGAGCGGAAACTCAACTTTGCGCTTCTCAGGGCGCATCCATTTCCGCATATGCTTACGCGAGAATTTCAGCGCGCCGATTGAACCCGCTATGTCTGTCAGCGCTGACTGATCGAGAGAGCGATGCCCGAAATCTTCCGCCATGGCGTTCGAAAGCGCATCGCCATGCGTCACCAAAAGATCAATTGATTTGTCGATCCAGGCTTCACGTTGAGCGAGGGAAGGGATGCCATCGCGAATGTTGGCCGCCTTCTGTTTTGCGAGGATGGCGCCCATGCCATCCGCTGATACTCCGTCCAATGCCATGCTATTCCTCCGCAGCGTATTGTCGTTGACGTAAAGGATAGCCTAGAAAGTCGAGAATAGAAAGCAAATCCCCCTGCCCCCACGTCACGGTTTTCAGACGCCCAGAGCTGAATAGACTGGCTTAAAAGATATGGGAGCTCGCCGTGGCATTTAAGAAAATCACCTACGAGGTCGTCGATGATATCGCGACGATTGCGTTGAATGATCCAAAAACGATGAACGCAGCCGGGATGGATACGATCGAAGAGCTATTGCTCGCGATCGAACAGGCCGCTGACGAGGCGCGCTGCACGATTATCACTGGTAATGGTCGCGGGTTTTGTTCTGGTGCGAACCTGTCGTCTAATCCGGGCGAACGGCCACAGGGCAAACCGGATGCCGGCAAGGCGTTGGACAGCCACTATAACCCTTTCATCAAAGCCATGCGCACGCACCCGCACCCAATCATTACAGCTGTGAATGGTGCGGCCGCTGGGGTTGGATGCTCGATCGCTTTGATGGGCGATTTCATTATTTCAGCGCAAAGCGGATACTTCCTGCAGGCGTTTCGACGCATCGGGCTCGTTCCGGATGGCGGCTCGACCTTTTTGCTGCCACGTATGGTGGGCCGTGCCAAAGCCATGGAGATGACGCTGTTTGGCGACAAGGTCTTTGCAGATCAGGCGCTCGAATGGGGAATGATCAATCGTGTGGTTCCAGATGACCAACTGATGAGTGAGGCACACGCCTATGCCAAGCGCTTGGCAGATGGTCCAACCCAAGCGCTCGCGCTCATTCGGGATCTTGTTTGGCAAGCCGAAGACAATGACTTTGACAGTCAGCTTCAAGCCGAACGGTTCGCCCAGCGCACAGCTGGTCGTCAACCGGACTTTAAAGAGGGCGTAAAAGCGTTTCTGGAGAAACGCCCAGCCGATTTTCGATCTGTGTAGAAGCAGCCTTTAAAAGGTCATCCGGCGCGGTGATTTTACCTTTGCACGGCGCGCTTGAATCGCAACGTCTAGGGCTTTGCGCCCCCAGGCCGAAGCTTCATCGCGATCATCCAACGCGTTGAGTGGCAGCGAGACATAGCTCATTTGAATGGTTTTGCCCGTATTTGGGTTGGTCCATTCAAACGCTTCGCCACCTTCAGACTCAAGGTCGGCTTTCAACAAATCGTCTGATTTCACATAGACACGGTCTTTGTCGATTAAGGCAAACATATCTTCGCCGGAATAGACCCCGGCTCCGCCAAACATTTTCCGAATTCGGATACGCCCAAGATTGGCGAAAAGGTCCTCTACATAGGTGTGGAACGGGTTGTCCAATTTTGTCATTCATTTCCTCCGGTGGGTGACCCGTTATCTGTCTTCCGGTCTCATCACCGGCGCGTTTCGGGACTTACGCGGCGGAACATGGCAATTTTTTGCGGCTTTGCAACCCTGACAGCGCTGCCACGCACGCTAAAAAGTGCTTAATTTGTTTTTGAGGAAGAAATTACCCCGACCGATGGCTCATTTTCGGACGAAATTCGTGTGTCACGCTACCAGTCAATGGCAGCATACACCAATTGCTGGAATTGCGGCCGGATCGGATAACAACCACTTGGGATCATTTGTGTGGCCTGAATCGCGATCAGTTCTTCGACTGGGTCGATCCAGAAGAACGTATTCGCAAGCCCGCCCCAACTGAATGTGCCTGGCGACCCAGGCGTCAGGGTTTCGGCGACATCGACCACGGTCGATCCACCCAGCCCAAACCCATTGCCGTCCATACGCGCTTCGGAAAAGGTCTGATCGCCCATTTCCTTAATCGTTCGACCGCCGGGGAGATGGTTCATCCGCATAAACTCAACCGTTTTCGGGCTGAGAAGGCGCGTGCCTTCAAGGCTTCCGCCTTGCAGCAACATCAAACAAAACCGGTGATAGTCCCGAAGTGTCGAGACGAGCCCGCCCCCGGCGTTCAATAGAGTTGGCTGCGTCTTATAGGTTTTGCTGTCTGCGCCGGCACCGTCGGTGAGCGCCACTTCCCCCGTGATCGGGCTTTTCGAGTAGCAGGCCATCAGCCGATCGAGCTTACTTTCGGGAACAAAGAAATCGGTATCGTCCATTCCAAGCGGACCGAAAATCCGCTCGCGGAAGAACACGTCGAGCGACATGCCGCTGGCGACTTCTACGATCCGACCGAGAATATCGGTCGAGTGCCCGTAATTCCATCGTTCGCCGGGTGAAAATACGAGGGGAAGTTTCGCGATCCGCGCACACATCTGCTCCAGCGTCTCGTCGGGACGACCAATCTTGTCTTTGCGATAGAGCGCATCAACTTCGTGCTGCATCAAAAAACCATACGTGACGCCGGATGTGTGAGTGAACACATCTCGCAATGTCATCGCTCGATCCGGCGCGCGGGTCTTATAGTCTTTGAGGTCGCCGCCATCCCAGACTTGGACATCGGCAAATTCAGGAACGTAACGCGCGACTTCATGATCGAGCCGGAGGATGCCTTCATCATGAAGCATCATCGCCGCCACCGACGTGATCGGCTTGGTCATCGAGTAGATCCGGAAAATCGTGTCCGGCCCGATGGGCGATCCGCCATCTAAATGCGTGTTTCCGCGGTAAGCTTCGTGCACAATTTGCCCGTTTCGCGAGACCATGGTCGCCATGCAAGGCAGCTTGCTGGTCGCGAGATAGGCCTTCTCGAAATAGTCGGGAATATAGTCGAGCCGCTCCGCATTCAGGCCGACATCTTCAGGCGCAAACTCGCGATCGGTATCTGGCATTTAAATCTCTCCGCGTTTCGCGGCACGGCTAAGCTCGCGTGCGATAATGATCTGCTGGATTTGCGTCGTTCCTTCATAGAGCCGGAAGATCCGCGCATCGCGGAAGAAGCGTTCCACTCCATAATCGGCGACATACCCTGCCCCACCAAACACTTGGACTGCTCTGTCAGCCACACGGCCAACCGCTTCGGACGCAAACATTTTACAGCATGAGGCAAGCATCGTGACAGGCTCACCAGCATCGCGCTTCTTGGCGGCGTCGAGGATCATGCAGCGCGCAGCATAGGCCTCTGCCTGGCTGTCTGCGATCATCGCTTGGATCAATTGATGCTGCATGATCGGCTTACCGAACTGCTCGCGCTCCATGGCGTAATTGACCATCTCGCTAATCAAACGATCCATCATGCCGGTGCAGACAGACGAAATGTGCAGTCTTCCTTTATCAAGCACACTCATCGCAACTTTGAAGCCTTCGCCCTCGCCCGCGACCATCATCTCAGCTGGCACGCGCGCATTGTCGAAATTGACTTCGCAAATAAGAGCGCCTTGCTGACCCATTTTCTTTTCAGGCTTACCGACAGACAGCCCTGGTGTGTCGCGCGGAACGATAAAAGCAGAGACGCCTTTTGCGCCTGGCTCATGAGGATTTGTCCGCGCCATCACCGTGAACAAGTCCGCCACATTCGCATTGGTGATATAGCGCTTGCCGCCATTCAAGACATACGCATCGCCATCTTTGGTGGCTTTGGTTCGCAGTCCGCCCGCGTCTGAACCGGCTTCAGGTTCGGTGAGGGCGAAGCTCGTGACGATATCACCGCTGGCAATACCTGGCAGATAGGTTTCTTTCTGCTGTTCGGTCCCAAACAAAACCAAGGCCTGTGACCCAATCCCAATATTCGTGCCTGCTGCCGAGCGGAAGGCGGGCGATGTCCAACCAAGCTCAAAACCGACCATGCATTCGGTTTCCATGTCGAGGCCCAAGCCGCCATAGGATTCCGGAACAGCGAGCCCGAATAGACCCAGCTCTTTCATCTCCTGAACGAGCTCATCCGGCACCAAATCGTCTTCTGCAACTTGCGCTTCAGCCGGCACGCAGCGTTCGCGAACAAAGCGGCGAACCTGGTCGATCAGCGCGGCGCGAATTTCTGGATCAAAGGCCATGGGTCAAATCCTCCTGCGATGCACAATAGCGTAGCAGCGCGCCAAGTCGAACCCTAACGCATCGTCATGCTGGCGAATTGTCAGCACTGCCGCTATCTCACGAGAAATGGAGGGCAGCTGATGACCACAAAAGAGATCACCGAAGGCGAGTTTGCGGGCTGGTATACATGGCCTGGCGAGCCGTTTGAGCATGACACGGCTGGACCTTTTTACATCCGCCGAGAGGAAGACGGCTCGCAAGTCGCGGCTTTCCGAGCTGAACGCAAGCATATGAATGCGGGCGGCGTGGTCCATGGCGGCGCGCTGATGACATTTGCCGACTTCGCGCTGTTC
>JBCBQS010000181.1:0-6281 GCA_039820085.1 Pseudomonadota bacterium | reverse complement strand
ACAAATATCGGCGCCGCGCATCGTCATGTTGATGATCACGCGCTGTGGATTGATCCCGAAAACACCGATCACCTGATCATTGGGGGTGACGGCGGCATTTATGAAAGCTGGGATGGCGGTGAGCTTTGGATGCACACCGATAACTTACCCATTGTGCAGTTTTACCGCATCCAGCCGGACAATGCTGAGCCGTTTTACAATGTCTGCGGCGGGACGCAGGACAATAACTCTTTGTGTGGACCGTCACGTACCGATTTGGTTCATGGCATCTCCAATTCTGATTGGCACATCGTCCTTGGCGGCGATGGCTACAAACCTCAAATCGATCCGCGTGACCCAAATATCGTCTACGCGCAGTATCAGTATGGTGGCTTGGTGCGATATGATCGGCGCACGCATGAGCGCGTCTTCCTCACGCCGCAACCGCCGGCTGGGAAACCGGCCTATAAGTGGAATTGGAATACCCCGCTTCTTATTAGTCCGCACAATCCGGATCGGATCTACTACGCGGCTGAGTATCTCTTTGCTTCAAATGATCGCGGCGATAATTGGGACGTCATCAGCCCAGATTTAACAAGTGGCGTTGATCGAAATGCCCTCGAAGTTATGGGTCGCGTATGGAGTGTGGATGCCATTGCGAAAAATGATTCCACCTCGATATTTGGGGCTGCGATCGCTCTAAGTGAGAGCCCACTTGTCGAGGGACTGATATATGTCGGCACAGATGATGGTGTGATTTCCGTCACAGAGGATAATGGCGCCACATGGCGACGCAGCGAAGAAACGCGCGGCGTGCCGTCTTTGACATTGGTCGAAGACATTATCACCTCGTCTCACGATGGCGACGTCGCTTATGCGGTCTTCGACAATCACAAACGCAATGACCATACCCCTTACGTGTTCCGCACGACCAATCGCGGCGAAAGCTGGCGAAGCATCGCAGGCGATCTGCCTGAATGGGGATCTGTGCATACAATCGCCGAGGACCATGTTGATCCAAACCTGCTTTTTGTTGGCACTGAGTTTGGCCTGTTTTACAGCCAGAACGGTGGGCGCAACTGGACGCAGCTCAAGACCAAGTTCCCGACGATTGATGTCCGAGACATCGAAATTCAACAGCGCGAGAATGATCTTGTCGTCGGAACATTTGGTCGGGGGGTATACATTCTTGACGACTATTCGCCGCTTCGCACAAATGCCGAGACGCTCGACCAATCAGAAGCGACACTGTTCCCAGTCCGCGATAGCTGGATCTATGTAGAAGGCGACCTTTGGGGGCCTGCCGGTGGCGCACAAGCGTTTAATGGCGATAATTTCTGGTATGCCGAAAACCCCCCGTTTGGGGCTGTCTTTAGCTATGTGTTGCGTGATGGGCTCAAAACCGAGGCCAAAGCGCGGCGCGAGCGAGAGATTGAGATTGAAAAAGAGGGCGGCGACACGCCATATCCGTCTTGGGATACGCTGCGTGCAGAGGACCGCGAAGACGATCCGGCGATCCTGTTTATCGTCCGCGATGCGGGCGGCGATGTGGTCCGTCGGATCACCGGTCCGTCTGGTAAGGGCTTGCACCGGGTCGCCTGGGACTTGCGTTACCCAGCGCCGGATGCCGTGCGACTCACACCTCCGAGTGTTTCACCGTTTTCCAATCCACCAGTCGGACCTTTGGTGGTGCCTGGTGACTATAGCGTGACGCTGGCCAAACGGATGAATGGGGTTGTCACGACGCTTTCGGAGCCTCAACCCTTCACACTCAAGCCACTCCACGACACGCCTGAAGCCACTGACGATCGCGATGGTTTGTTGGCCTTCCAACAGGACACGGCGGAGCTTGCGCGCGTGGTCGACGGTGCAACGCGTTCCGCATCTGAGCTGCGCAATCGCCTGGCGCATTTAAAGATCGGGGTCGAGACGATTGGATCAGACAATGTTCCGTTGCGGGCGCAAATCCAATCGCTTGAAGCGCAGCTTGATACGATTGATGTGTCCCTCAGTGGCGATTCAACTATTTCGCGACGCAATGAACCTGCGCCATGGTCGATCCGCGCGCGCGTCTCACAGATCCGCGGATGGGGATGGTACACCCAAGCGCCCACAACAGGGTCGAATGTCGAAGCGCTCGCACTCGCGAAAACGGAACTCGACACGGTCCTCGGTCAGATGCGGACGGTCGAAGCCGGATTGGCACAGCTTGAGCAAACACTTGAAGATCGCGGCGCACCGTTCACGCCGGGTCGCGGCGTTCCGGATTGGAGACAAAACGATTAGTCGCTCCATTCCAGGGAAAGCATATGTGCGGAATGTGAGCGATAAATTATGGCGTTTCCCAGCTTGCATTGTCGCCAGCGGGATGCTGCTGCAGAGCGTTGCCGGTGCACAGAGCACGGGGAGTGTTGCCAGTCCCGTCATCAAACCAGGATCAACAATCGGTCTCGCGGCGGCGATCGCATTCGAAGACGATGAGGAAGGGTTCGCGCATCGCGTTGATTATCGCCAAGCGGTGTCCGACCGTTGGCGTTTGAGTGCGATCCTCTTTTTTAACGATCGCGGCGGCGACTATCGTTATAGACGAGTTGCGTTCGAAGCCATGCATCAGGTCGCATCGAGCGAGACGGGCTGGAACAGTGCGCTCCAGGTCCGGGCGCGGTTTCCTGATGGAAATGATGGGCCTGGGCGCGTGCGAGTGGCTTGGCTCAATCGCTGGCGTCCGGCGGACGGCCCCGAGCTGCGATTAATTGGCCTGGCGTCGCAAGAAGTGGGAGATAATCGACGGAACGGCGTCGCTTTGGAAACACGGGGTGAAGCGACGTGGCGCGTTGGCCCTGATACTCGTGCCGGCGCCCAAGTGTTTAATCGCTTCAATACGACGTCTGAATTTGGCTCTTTTCAGACGCAGCGCCATTCGGTCGGTGGTGTCATAAAAGGCTCTTTAGCCGATCGCGTGTCCTATCGGGTCAATGCGCTTGCGGGCGTGAGCGATGCGGCGCCGGACTTCGAACTGCGCGTGCGCTTTCAACTGACGCTTTGACATTTCAAATCTATCGTAGGCCTTGATTGTCGCGACCTTACCGGACAAGAGTCAGGAACCCGTCCAGCACTGAAAGGCGACGATCTATGACTTCCAGACGAGATGTTTTGCGCGCAATGACCGTGGGAACTGCCGCCCTCAGCGCAAGCGGGTTGGTGCGCGCTCAAACAGTCGACCAACCGGCGCAATCCACCACGATCGACATGCCACCGCCGATCACCAACGACGAGCGCTCGGTCCGCATTCAAAGCGCGCAACGTCTCATGCAAGCGCAAGGCATGGCTGCAATCGTTCTCGAAGCTGGCACAAGCATGCGATATTTTTCAGATCTCGCTTGGCGCCAGTCGAGCCGCTTGACCGCCCTGGTTATTCCTGCAGAGGGCGAACCGGTTGTCATTACGCCGGCTTTCGAAGAGAGCAAATTACGTGAGATCATGGTGATGGACATGGAGGTTCGCACCTGGAATGAGCATGAAAGCCCGTTTGCGCTGATCGGCGGCGTCATCGAAGATCGAGGGGCAAATGGGACAATTGGGCTCGAACGCACGGTCAGATTTTTCGTCGCCGATGGCTTGAAATTGGACGTTCCCGGTCGCGAGGTGGTCTCCGCAGATTCGGTTGTCGCCGCCCTACGTCAGATCAAGACCAATCGAGAAATAGACCTTATGAAGGCCGCCAATGCGATCACAATGGCGGCTTATCGCGACATCTATCCGAAAATTGAAACAGGCATGACGGGGACCGATATTGGCACCCTGATGCGTGAGGCAACTGGCGCCTATGGTGTGCCTCCTGTCTTCACGCTTGCCCTTGTTGGTGAAGCCAGCGCTTATCCGCATGGCTCAAAGAAAGTTCACACCGTCTCAGAAGGTCAAATTATCCTGATGGACTGCGGCTGCGATGTTCACGGCTATAAATCCGACATTTCCAGAACCTGGGTTCATGGCGAAGCGAGCGAAGACCAACGCCGGGTTTGGCAAACTGCCCGGCGCGGGCAAGATATCGTCATGGAAATGGCTCAGATTGGTCGCCCAATCGGTGACATCGATCTGGCGGTTCGCCGCTATTATGACAGCGAAGGGTGGGGGCCAGGATACAAATTACCGGGCCTCTCTCATCGCACCGGGCATGGCATCGGTATGGACGTGCATGAGGATCAATTTGTCGTGCAAAGCAATCGTACACCGTTGGAAGCGGGCATGTGTTTCTCAAATGAGCCCGGCATTTACTTGCCCGGAAAATTTGGCGTGCGCACCGAAGACTGCGTTTACATGACCGAAGACGGGCCAGAGCTGTTCACATCTCACGCGCCGTCTATTGATGACCCGATGGGTTAAGACGAGATGGGCTCGGCAGAGATGACATAGTCTTGGCCATGCGTAAGGCTTCCCTCAGATGCAACGACCGCTAAGGCCTCATTTCGCAGTTTCTCGCCCAATTCAGACAATGCCAGGGCCGAATTTTCATCTGTAACGCTGTTCAACGCATGCAGGCTCAAATCGATTTGTGTGTTTACAAATTTGGCTTTGTAACGCGTCTCAAACCGCTCGATCGAACGCGGTTTGAATCCCGACCGTACCATTTGATCCATGACCCAGGCGGAAGGATACTCTCGATATGGCAGTTCGCCTGATAAGAGGAGGCAAGCATCGCGAAACCGGCCAATCTTCCAAACCAGGCGACCTGCAAGTGTCGTGGGTTCGTTTGTCGGGACATAGGGTTCAGCACCCGTGAAATACAGCCTCTTTCTGGTGGCTGGGCGAAGGCGGGCGAGCAGATAGGGTTGGAAGTAAGGCGCAAATCCTTCCACCGCGCCGAGCAAATAATCGGCGAGGACCGTGTCATAGCGTTCACCCTTCAGTAGATCGGATTTGGCCCAATTGCCCAATACCACTCTATCCTGTGAACGACGATGTCCGTCTGTGGTCTGCTCAATCACACGTGCATCCTGCGGCGCACCCGTGACAGCGGTCCATTGCTCAGTTGGCAGCTGCATCACCCATTTGATCGATTGCACACCCGAGCCAGCATCTAAAAACGAGCCCCAAGGTTGGTCCGCCTGCTCCTTTTCAATATGAGCGAACAGCTTTGAAAGCGTTTGGTTTTTTAAGCGTGGCACTGCGTCATCCTTCAACTAAGACCAGGCTGTGAGAGAGGAGATATTACCAATATCGCGTGGATTTATTCACCGTAAGTACGCTGCTCACCCTGCGCCGTTAATACTCGCAACAGTGCTATTTTTGACATCATCAAGTGTGTTTCCCTATGTTTACTGACGAAATCTTGGTGACAGACCTCCGCGCGCAGTCTAAAAAATGGTTAACACGGGGTGGGCCATGAGTAATGCGGCTGAACAAGTATCAAAATTGAATTCTGAACCGAGTGTGCGGCTTGAGGGCCGTGTTAAGTGGTTCGATTCTGCAAAAGGCTACGGCTTTGTCGTGCCGGAAACCGTCGATGGCGTGATTCTGCATCAAGACGTGATGATGCATGTCTCGTGTCTACGCGCTTATGGTGAGGGCTCAGCTGACGAAGGCGCGCGTATCGTTTGCGATATCGTTGAACGTGAGCGTGGCTGGCAAGTTCTGACCATTGTCGAAATGGACCGCCCCAAAGCCTCCGTCATGCGTGATCAGGGCGAAGCGGTGGTTTATGAGCGCGTGATTGTGAAATGGTTCAACGGGGCCCAAGGCTTTGGCTTCGTTAATCGTCCAAACGATACATCCGACATCTTCATTCACATCTCAGTCTTGCGCAAAGCCGGCTTGGACAGCCTCGAAACTGGGATGCAAGTTGATGTCGTCACCGGCCGTGGTCAAAAGGGCGAGAACGTCATTCTTGTGAAAAGATAATATACACGTGCGGCGCTTGCTTGCCGCATGTGGATCGCCTCGCTAAACCGAGTGTCATGAAACATATCGCGCTTTCAGCTTTTGCACTGTTGGCTTCGACGACTTTTGTCGCCGCGGCTGACCCAATGGATATCACGCCGCTGACAATTCTCAGCGATGACGTGACGCACGAATTTACGGTTGAAGTTGCCGATGACCGTGACGAGATCAGTTTTGGTCTGATGGAGCGCGAGAGCATGGATGCGGACAAAGGCATGCTGTTTGATTTCGATCCGCCGCGCGAACCAGCGATGTTCATGAAGAACACTTTGATCCCGCTAGATATGCTCTTCATCAATGATGACGGCGGGATCAAAGTGTTCTTCATGAACATCGCTGGTTCGCGCGGCGGATCGAAATCAAAC
>JBCBQS010000180.1:0-6310 GCA_039820085.1 Pseudomonadota bacterium | reverse complement strand
GCCGCAACGATCCTGAAATAGCCCTAGGCATTTCGATATGGCGGCTTATGTCTCGCCCTCGGAAGGCTTAGGGTTTTTCAATGAAAATAGCGATTATTGGAGCTGGCCTATCGGGCTTGGTGCTCGCATCACGGTTGACCGATCAGCATGATGTGACCGTATTTGAAAAGGCGCGCGGCCCTGGCGGCCGGATGTCGACGCGGCGGGCTGATCCATTCGCCTTTGATCATGGCGCTCAGTATTTCACAGCCGAAACCGATCGCTTTCGAGACTTTCTCGACCGCTTTCTCACGACCGAAATCATGGCCCGTTGGTCCGTCGATATCGCAACTATAGGCGGGGCGCGGATTTCCGACAAACCGAAATTTATAGCGACGCCAGGCATGAATAGCTTATGCAAAGCGCTCGCACAGACTCTTGATGTGCACTGCCAGTTTCACGTCCAAGCGCTGAGCCATAGCGCATCAGGATGGACGCTCGAAGACAAAGATGGCGGGCGCAAAGGCCCCTTTGATTGGGTCATTTCGTCTGCGCCCTCAGTGCAAACATCCGCCCTGTTCCCGGAATCCTTCCACGACCGGAGAAGCCTCGACCAGGTAAAAATGCTGGGATGTTTCTCGCTGATGCTTGGATTTGACACGCCGCTTGATCTGCCCTGGAAGGCATTAAAGTCTGGGACACCGCCAATTGGGTGGATGGCGCTTAACTCAGCCAAGCCAAATCGGCCAACCTCCCCGGCTCTATTGATTCAATCGGATAATGAATGGGCCGAGGCGCACTTAGAGGACGATCCTGACGATGTCAGTTCAGCCCTCCTCGCCGCCGCCTCACATATCGCAGGCCAAGACCTCTCCAGCGCATCGCATCGCAGCTTGCACCGTTGGCGATACGCCGCTACGGCGCAGCCAGCCGGCAAGCCCTATTCGATGGATGATAATTTGCAGCTCGCCGCGTGTGGGGATTGGTGCCTCGGCGGGAAAGTCGAAGCCGCTTTTACCAGCGCGTCGGCACTCGCGGATCGATTTGTCACCAGCTCCGGCTCTTGATTTTCGCCGCCGTTCCCGGCAGGTCAGCGAGTTGAAGTATGGAGACCGTGATGACAGGCCCTCAAGCGCTGCCAAATATCCTCGAAATCACGCCTTATAAAGGCGGACAGAAGATGGTTGGCGCACATAAATTGTCGTCAAATGAGAATCCTCTGGGATGCAGTCCGTCGGCGCAAGCCGCTGTGGCCGAGGCGGCAAAGCATCTTGAACTTTACCCGGACGGCTCAGCGGGCGCGTTGCGAGCGGCAATTGCCGCCAAGTATGGGATTGATACGGATCGGATTGTTTGCGGCGCAGGCTCTGACGAGATCTTCCAGCTGCTCGGGCGCGCGTACCTGCGTCCCGGCGATAATATCGTCCAAAGTCAGCACGGGTTTTTGGTCTATCGCTTGATCGCACAACAAGCTGGCGCTGAAACGCGCAGTGCACCGGAAAAAGACCTGACCACGGATGTGGACGCAATGCTTGAACAGGTCGATCACAACACCAAGATCGTCTTCCTTGCCAATCCGAATAACCCGACGGGCAGCTATATTCCATATTCCGAAGTGAAGCGCCTGCATGACGGGTTGCCGGAAAACGTCCTGTTCGTTTTGGACGGGGCGTATGCCGAATATGTTCGGAAGAATGATTATAGTTCGGGGATGGAACTGGCGGGCGAGATGGCCAATGTGCTGGTCACACGAACCTTCTCAAAAATTCACGGCTTAGCAGCGTTGCGCCTCGGCTGGGCTTATGGACCTGAAGCGGTCATTGATGCGCTGCACCGAACACGCGGGCCATTCAATGTCAGTGCTGTTTCGCAAGCCGCTGGTATTGCCGCAATCAATGATGATGCATTCATGGCGCAATCGGCCGATCACAATGATAGTGAGTTGCTTCGTGTTCAAACGGCGGTTGAGGCGGCAGGGTTTAAAACCTATCCGAGTGTCGGGAATTTTGTCCTGATTGAGTTTCCTGACGCGCCCGGTCGAACCAGCGCCGAAGCCGATACGTTCTTGCGAAATCAAGGAATCGTCATTCGTGATGTCAAAGTCTATGGGCTTCCCACCTGTTTGCGCGCCTCCATCGGCACGGTAAAACAGAATGATGATATGATCGCTGCAATTGAGGCGTTCTCGAAAAGCTGATGAGCGACGCCGTTTTCGATAAGGTCGCGATTATCGGGATTGGACTGCTCGGGTCATCGATCGCGCACGCTGTAAAAGCCTACGGCGGCGCCAATACTGTTGCGATGTGGGATGTCTCCTCCGATGTGCGCGAGCAAGCAGACACATTGCTTCCGGGTCGAGTCGAAACGGACCTCAGCAGCGCCGTCGCGAATGCCGATTGCGTGATTTTGTGCACCCCTGTTGGGGTTCTAAGAGAGGTCACGGAACAGATCAGCCCATCGCTAAAGCCTGGCGCGATCTTAACGGATGTTGGATCGGTCAAATCCAAGGCTGCGAGCGACATGGCAGCATTCTGTCCAGATGGCGTTCACCTCATACCTGGGCACCCGATTGCGGGGACAGAAAAGTCTGGACCAGAGTCTGGCTTTGCCAGCCTCTTCCAAGAGGCGTGGCACATTCTGACCCCGGTGGCGTCAAATGATCCGACCTATCGTGACGCTGTTGATCGCTTGGTTCAGTTTTGGGCGCGGCTCGGCGCACAGGTTGAGACGATGGATCCGCTGCGCCATGATCGTGTTTTGGCAATCACGTCCCACCTGCCCCACTTGATCGCTTATAATATCGTCTCAACGGCCTACGATATGGAGAGCGTTGAACAAGGCGAAGTTGTAAAATACTCAGCCGGTGGTTTTCGAGACTTCACCCGAATTGCGGCGTCCGATCCGACCATGTGGCGGGATGTGTTTTTGACCAATAAGGACGCGGTCCTCGAAACTCTGGGTCGATTTAGCGAAGATCTCGCGGCGCTGCAGCGGGCCATTCGTTGGGGCGATGGCGAAACTTTAATGCGTGAGTTTTCTCGGGCGCGCGGCATCCGAAAAGCGATCATCGACGCGGGGCTCGATACCGCAGAGGCCGATTTTGGTAGGCGCCAATCTGAAACCGGGTCAGATTGATCGACGCTTGTCGGCTCCGCCATTTCGCGGTTTTATGGCCCCAATCTGAACAGGAGCGGGTCGTTATGAAGTCACAGCACAAAAACATTCTAGGGATTGCCAGTCTTGCGGCGTTTATGGCGCTCGGGGCGTGCGCGACGAGTGTGCCTTATGGGCCAGCGCAAAGCAGTAGCGCCAAAGGCTATTCGGTCCAACCGATCGAGAACAATCGATTCCGGATCACCTATCGTGACAATACGATGGAGCTTGCCCGATCGCGGGCCCTTCGCCGCGCGGCTGAACTCACACTCGAGCAGGGTGACGATTGGTTCCAAATCATCACGGCCTATAGCGACACAGGTGAACTCGCCGGCGGCGGTGGGACATCTGTTTCGATCGGCGGAACATCGGGGTCAGGCGGCTACTCAAACGTTGGGGTTGGGCTTGGTATTGCATTGCCGCTCGGTGGTGGATCAGGCCCGGTTGAGCATGTGATCGAGATCATTACGGCGCCAGGGGCGAAACCGGATGATCCGAACGCCTATAGTGCGTCTGATGTTCTCGCCAATCTGGGCGGCGCTTAAGCCGGAATTTCTTTTCCTGCCCAATCAAACGCTTTGCCGCTCTGATTGGGCGTGAGCCCGTCAATCACGCTAAGCAAGTAAGCGGCCGATTGATCTGCGGTAAAGAGCTGTTGATCCGGGACACCTTTTTGGAACGGTTTAGACAAGGCCGTATCAACCGTGCCTGGGTGCAAGCTGACAGCGATGAAGTCATCATTGCGTCGGCCTTGCTCAATCGCGTAATTGCGGATCAGCATATTGAGTGCCGCCTTAGAGGCGCGGTAAGCGTGCCAGCCGCCAATGCGATTGTCAGAAATCGACCCGACACGTGCCGACAGCGCCGCGAACACCGCACGACCCTTGCGCGGCATGATTGGAAGGAAGTGTTTGGCAATCAAACCTGGTCCGAACGTGTTGATGGCAAACACCGTTTCGAACGCTGCAAGGCTCTGCTGTTTGTAAGAGCGTTCTGGCGCGAGACCCTTATCATCTGAGAGGATGCCGGTTGTGACGATCACGAGATCCGGCTTCGCGGTGTCAGCGACCATTTGCGCGGCGGCGGTCACAGACTCTTCATCGGTGATATCGATTTGCCCGGCGGTCACGGCATCTCCCATTGGGCTACCGCCCGAGCGAGAGAATGCGAACACCCGCTCAATGTCTGGTCTATTGGCTAGATCCTGAACCATCGCGGCGCCAATTCCACCGCTCGCGCCAATCACCACTGCTTGCATGCTGCGACTCCTTCCATCGCAGCACGTATTCCGATTGGGTCAGGTGCAAACCTAAACGCGCAGTCCGGTCTTATCGCGATAAATGCTGAGCAGATCGAGCTGGCTATCGGTCGGATTGCCCTCAGCCTCTGAAACCGTCACCAACATGCCGTCTAAGTCGACCAATTCCTTATTGCTCATCCCAGGGGTCGACCGAACGAAATCGGTCATTTTGGAGACGACGACATGGCTGGCTCCGCCATTGCGCGACAGCCATCCGGCTTGCGATATCAGCTGGTCTGCCTCGGCTTCTTGGAACTCAAAATGATGCATGACTTCGCCGCGAATGGCCGCTTCCTGGCGTTCGGTCAGCGTCCCGCGGGCTTGCGCGATTTCAAGCATGAGGATGGTGGCCGCTTCGCGTGGGTCATCGACGACGTCGAGGCTGCCGCGTCCGGTTTTTGTTTTGAAGCGCATTTTCCGTGGCAGGTTGCTCACGGTTTCCGCGATTTTACGGCCATCTCGCGCGACTTCCTGCAAGGCTTTGATCCGCCAGTACCAGACCGCGAGAAACCCGAGAAAGCCCAATAGAGCGACGATAAACTGCATGGCGTGCGCCTCTATGTAATTAAGATAACGTAACCTCAAATAGGCCGCGATTGAAGGGATGAAATAGGTCTGTCATGGTTATTTTATGACTTTGGATGAGTATAATGACTTTTGTGAGACATTGCCGGCGACGAGCCGAGTGGTGCAGTGGGGCGGGAGCCATGTTTGGAAAGTCGGCGGCAAAGTCTTCGCCGTCGCCGGCTGGGGCAATGACGACTTTTTTGCCGTCACGTTCAAAGTTACACCGCTCTCATTCGATATCTTAAGCGAGCAACCGGGGCTGAGACCGGCGCCGTATCTTGCTTCGCGCGGCATGAAGTGGATTCAACACTATGCCGCGCCGGGACTGAAAGATGGCGATCTCAAAGCCTATATCGAAACAAGCCACCGGCTGGTCGCCGATGGCTTGTCGAAAAAGAAACAAAAAGAACTGGGTCTTTTCGTTGGCTGATTATGGCGCGCCGCCCCCCGTATCGATGGCGAGTCCTTCAGGATTGTGGGCTTGTTGCACCACATAAGCACGGATCGCCTCGACCTCTTCTTCGGTCAGGACATCCGCGAACGAGACCATCCCGATCGATTGCAAATTGCCATCTCTCACGACACCTCTCCAAGCCTCTGGACTGGTTGTATAGGCCGACCATCTGAGATCTGGCAAAATGCCAGAGCTTGCCGCGAAGGGGCCGTGGCAGACGGTGCAATTGCGCGCATAATGGACCAAACCACTGGCGAGTTGGGCCTCAGTGCCGAACTCTTCGGTCTTCGGCGTTGGGTCGACAAATGGGACTTCGATATCCGCGATCACACCGGTTCCACCCAGTTTGAACGTGACAACTTTCCCAACGCTTGGAGGAACCGCATCTGGTGCGGCCAGCCCACCGGCTGTGAGGAGATACGCTGACCCCCATCCGGTCGTGATGGTGACATATTGCTCGCCATCAATCTCGTACGTTCCTGGTCCTGACGCGGCCCCAGATTTCACGTCTGCGACCCATAGCTCTTCACCGGTTGCAGCATCATAGGCGGCAAATTCGCCGTTAAGTTTGCCTTGAAACACAATCCCGGATGCGGTCGAGAGGACGCCGCCATTCCATGGCCCGGCATGTTCAACGGTCCATCGGGCTTCCTGGGCAACCGGGTCCCATGCGATCAAGCGACCTTTCAAGCCAGAGCGAAGGAACTTGACCACTTCACCGGGTAAGACTTGCGGCACGCCCGCGGCGAAATCCGCCCCGGTATTCCATTTCGACGAATTGTCTTGGAACCGCGGATCGGTCGCATAGGCTTGTGGGATTTCTTGAGCCGGAATGTAGGCCAGCCCAACATCAGGGT
>JBCBQS010000179.1:0-6311 GCA_039820085.1 Pseudomonadota bacterium | reverse complement strand
GTGCGCACCTGGACCCACCTCGAACGACAACGCGGGGGACGCGGATTCCTCGGGGGGCCTGGTGAAACCCAGCTTGAAGCCGACAAACGCATGATCGACAGAGCCGTCGGTCGGTTGCGCCGCGACTTAGAAGACGTGCAACGGACACGTCGCGTTCAGCGCCAAGGGCGGAAGCGGCGCGATAGCCTGATCATCGCTTTGGTGGGATACACGAATGCGGGTAAGTCGACCCTGTTTAATCGGCTGACGGGCGCGGATGTGATGGCCAAAGACATGCCATTTGCAACGTTGGACACGACAATTCGAAAGCTCGACTTGCCGACGATCGGCGAAGCGAGTTTGATCGACACGGTTGGGTTCATCTCGGACCTGCCCACGCATTTGGTCGATAGCTTCCGTGCCACATTAGAAGAGGCAATGTCGGCGGATCTCCTGCTTCACGTGCGCGATCGCTCCAGTGAGTCTGATGAAGACCAAAAGCGAGATGTCTTAAAAGTGCTCGATCAATTGTCGGAGCTGACCAAAACACCGCTGCCGCCAATGATTGAGGTATGGAACAAGGTCGATTTGATCGCGCCCGATATGCGGGAGGGATTGCAATCGGAAATGGCGCGCACCTCAGAAACCATGATCTCCGTTCCGGTTTCATCGATCACGGGAGAAGGCGTCGCCGAGCTTCTGAATGCGATCGAATCCCTGCTCGACCAGGGGCGAAAGCGATTCATGGCGACGCTCACGCATCGAGACGGGGCGTTGCGCGCCTGGCTTCATCAGCATAGCCAAGTCGATGACGAAGTCTTCCAAGACACCGGGGACGCGCAGATATATGTCAGTCTCACAAAGGACGAGTTCGGTCGCTTGGCAGCCCGCTTTCCAGAGGCGGCGGCCACCCAGTTTGAGCATATGGACGAGCCACGATGAGCAAAGATATTCTATTACTGCTCCCCCCGGGATTTCAGGCAAACGGCCGGCGGGAATTCTGCCCAGAATGCGCCGAGCTATGGGGTGTTCTTCACTATTATCCAGCGATTAAAGAGGCCTTGACCATTTCTTATGTCGGCATTGATCATCCGCGCGCACCGATTTGTGAGATCTTGGGCGATGGCCGCTGGAATGCCCCGACCCTGATTATCGCACAGCCACAGGATGTTACCGACGAGATCGCGATCGAAACCGCGAATGGCGCAGCTTTTCTTGGAAGCGCGCGGCAAATTGCGAAATACTTTGCCATTACGTACGGGACGGCCATGCCGCGTGGAACGCCGTGAATCATCGGTTAAGCGACATCCACACCTTGTAACTCTTCGCGAATGGACAAATATGTCAGCGTCTGCCAGTTCTTGGCCAACTCATTTTCCGCTTGAAGGTAATCTTATGTTCGACCCGCGCCCGACTGATGTGAACCTGGTCCCAACTGTTATTGAGCAAACCAGCCGCGGCGAGCGGGCGTTTGATATTTTTTCTCGGCTCCTAAAAGAGCGCTTGATCTTTATCACGGGCGCGATTGATGACACGACCGCCTCCTTGGTTAGTGCGCAATTGCTCTTCCTTGAGTCAGAGAACCCGAAAAAGGATATCGGGATTTATATCAATAGTCCTGGCGGATACGTCACCGCGGGGCTCGCGATCTACGATACGATGCAATATATTCGCTGCCCCATTTCAACGCTCTGCATTGGGCAGGCGGCGAGTATGGGGTCACTGCTCCTGGCAGCAGGTGATAAAGGCAATCGCATCGCGCTGCCGAACGCGCGCGTGATGGTTCACCAGCCATCTGGTGGTTATCGCGGGGTTGCCACGGATATTGAGCGCCACGCCGAGGAGATCCTCGACTTGAAAGAGCGTCTCAACAACATTTACGTAAAACACACCGGTCAAGACTATGAGACGATTGAGCGAAAACTTGATCGAGATACGTTCATGACGGCCGAAGATGCCAAAGAATTTGGCATTGTTGATACTGTTTATGAGCGTCGTGCAGACGCAGGTGATGCTTAAGCGGCACTCTTCCTGCATCATGTAATGCGAGCTAAGGCTTGCGCGAGTCCACCAGGGCTCTAAAGTTAAGGGTGGAATCTGGGATTCGCACCCAGTCAATCGCATGTTAAGGCATGCGTGTCATAGAGGTTGGCATGGCAAAGCAAAACGGTTCCAGCGGCGATTCTAAGAATACGCTCTATTGCTCCTTCTGCGGGAAGAGCCAGCATGAGGTGAAAAAGCTCATTGCAGGGCCAACTGTCTTCATCTGTGATGAATGCGTTGAGCTGTGCATGGACATTATCCGTGAGGAAAACAAGGCCTCTGGATTCAAGGCGAAAGAGGGCGTTCCAACCCCTCAAGAGATTTGTGATGTCCTCGATGATTATGTCATCGGACAGTCCTATGCGAAACGCATTCTCTCTGTCGCCGTCCATAACCATTATAAGCGGCTCGCCAATCCAGGTGGTGCTGATGGTGTTGAGCTGGCAAAATCCAATATCATGCTCATCGGTCCAACCGGTTGCGGTAAGACACTGCTTGCCCAGACTCTCGCTCGGGTTTTGGATGTTCCATTCACGATGGCGGATGCAACCACGCTGACCGAAGCTGGTTATGTTGGTGAAGACGTTGAGAATATTGTTTTAAAGCTGCTTCAAGCCTCTGATTACAACGTTGAACGCGCTCAGCGCGGCATCGTCTATATCGATGAGATCGACAAAATCTCTCGCAAATCAGACAATCCATCGATCACCCGCGACGTTTCGGGTGAGGGCGTGCAACAGGCGCTGCTCAAGCTGATGGAAGGCACCGTCGCAGCGGTGCCACCTCAAGGCGGTCGCAAGCACCCGCAGCAAGAATTCTTACAAGTCGACACAACAAACATCCTGTTCATTTGCGGCGGCGCATTTGCAGGCCTCGACAAGATCATTTCGTCGCGCGGCGAAGCGACCTCAATCGGGTTTGGCGCGGACGTTCAAGATCCAGAGGATCGTCGCGTTGGAGAGATTTTGCGTACTGTCGAACCAGAAGACCTTCAACGCTACGGCTTGATCCCTGAATTTATTGGACGTTTGCCCGTTTTGGCGACGCTTGAGGATCTCGACGAAGATGCTTTGGTGACCATCCTGACGGAGCCAAAAAATGCCCTCGTCAAACAGTATCAGAAGCTGTTTGAGATGGAGGACGTGAACCTAACGTTTACACCAGACGCCATGTCTGCCGTCGCCAAGAAAGCGATTATCCGGAAAACCGGAGCGCGTGGGCTTCGATCGATCATGGAATCCATCCTCCTCGACACGATGTTCGAACTGCCCGGACTGCGCGGTGTTGATGAGGTCGTGATCAATGCGGAAGTTGTCGATGGCAACGCGAAACCGCTTTATGTGCACGCGAAACAGGTTCAGCCCAACGAAGCGTCCTAAATTCCAGGCGCGGTAGGATTAAATTCGCAGATTTCCACTACTATTTAGTGGTTGAAGTGCGGGCCCTTGTTTATCACATGAGTGAGACACCAGAATCATCCGACAACGGGGTGAAGGTGCTGGTCGCCGCTGAGCGGGACCTGAAACAAAGGAGTCAGATATGACGACGAAAACGCTCCCAGTCCTCCCACTGAGAGATATTGTAGTGTTCCCAGACATGGTGGCGCCGCTATTTGTGGGCCGCGACAAGTCTGTGCGGGCCCTCGAAATGGTCGATGAAGGCCAAAACGAAATTATGTTGGTCGCGCAGAAGGACCCCTCTACGGACGACCCAACAGCGGATGATCTACACCCGGTTGGAACAACCGCGACGATCCTACAGCTGCTGAAGCTGCCAGACGGAACCGTCAAAGTGCTGGTCGAAGGTGGACATCGCGCGCGCCTCAACAATCTCGAAGACCGCGGCGACTATTATGTCGCTGAAATCGGCGTAATTGAGCCAGTTGAAGCCAGTACCGGCGAGCTTGAAGCCTTGATGCGTGCTGTGACTGAGCAGTTTGAAAGCTATGCCAAGCTAAACCGGAAAATTCCGCCTGAGTCCGTTTCAACGATCTCCGATATTGTTGAACCTGGAAAGCTCGCAGACGCGGTCGCATCACAATTGCAGGTCAAGCTCTCTGAAAAGCAGGGCTTGCTCGAGCTTTCTGACATCAAAGACCGTTTGGAGAAGGTTCTCTCGCTAATGGAAGGCGAGATGGGCATGATGCAAATGGAGCGGAAAATCAAAAACCGCGTCAAGCGTCAGATGGAGAAGTCTCAGCGCGAATACTACCTGAATGAGCAAATGAAAGCCATTCAGCGAGAGCTTGGCGATCAAGGCGAAGGCGAACGCGACGAAGTTGCTGAGCTTGAAGACAAAATCCGTGAAACCGGTCTGTCTGAAGAAGCCCGCACCAAAGCCGAACAAGAAGTTAAAAAGCTTCGCCAGATGAGCCCGATGTCGGCGGAATCTACTGTCGTTCGGAACTATCTCGATTGGCTCTTGGCCTTGCCATGGGACAAGCGCAAAGACATTTCAACTGACCTTGGGGCGGCTGAAAAGCAGCTCAATGATGACCATTATGGTCTCGAAAAAGTCAAAGAGCGGATCCTGGAATATCTCGCTGTCCAAAAACGCACGAGCAAGCTGCGCGGACCGATCTTATGTCTTGTGGGCCCGCCAGGGGTCGGGAAGACGTCACTCGGGAAGTCGATCGCCGAAGCAACGGGACGTGACTTTGTCCGCGTGTCGCTTGGCGGCGTGCGTGACGAAAGCGAAATCCGTGGGCACCGCCGGACCTATATTGGTTCAATGCCGGGACGCGTCATTCAGAGCTTGAAAAAAGCCAAAACGGGCAACCCGCTCTTCCTGCTCGACGAGATCGACAAAATGGGAATGGACCACCGTGGTGATCCATCAGCGGCATTGCTTGAGGTCTTGGACCCCGCGCAAAACTCGACCTTCAATGATCACTATCTCGAAGTCGATTATGACCTGTCGGATGTGATGTTTGTGACGACCGCAAACAGTTTGAACATGCCGCAGCCTTTGCTGGATCGAATGGAGATCATTCGCATCGCCGGTTATACAGAGGACGAGAAGCTCGAAATCGCTGAGCGCCATTTGCTTCCAAAGATCCGAGCCGATCATGGTCTGGATGAAACGGAATGGGTGGTGCAGTCTGACACCATCCGCGACCTGCTGCGCTATTACACGCGCGAGGCCGGCGTGCGTTCATTGGAGCGCGAGCTTGCAAAACTTGCCAGAAAAGGCGTGCGTGAGCTTGGCAATGAAGGCGTCACACAAGTCGTTATGACGCCTGAGAACCTGTCAGACTATTCCGGTGTTCGGAAATTCCGCTTCGGCCTCGCCGATGAGGAAGACCAGATTGGCGCTGTAACCGGGCTCGCCTGGACCGAAGTCGGCGGTGACTTGCTCACCATCGAGGCGGTTTCAATGCCAGGACGCGGCAACACAAAAGTGACCGGTAACCTCCGCGATGTCATGAAAGAATCGATCTCTGCGGCGCAGTCTTTGGTTCGGTCGCGTGCGGTGATGCTTGGTATCAAACCGAGCGCGTTCAACACGACGGACATCCACGTCCACGTGCCCGATGGCGCAACGCCAAAGGACGGGCCAAGCGCAGGGATCGCAATGACGACGGCAATGGTCTCATTGTTGACCGCGACTCCGGTTCACCGGGATATCGCAATGACGGGAGAGATCTCGCTACGCGGTCGTGTCTTACCGATTGGCGGCCTTAAAGAGAAACTTCTCGCAGCGCTGCGCGGTGGCATCAAAACGGTGCTGATCCCAGAGGAGAATGAGAAGGATCTGGCGGACATTCCGGAGAATGTGAAGAACAGCCTGACCATCATTCCAGTGTCAGACATCAATGAGGTTCTGGAACGCGCCTTGGTGCGTCCGCTTTCGCCGATTGAATGGTCTGAAGAAGACGAAGAAGCGCTGGCAGCAACGCTCGCGGGCCGACCGTCTCCATCTGATGGTGGCGCGTCCGTCCGACATTAGATCTCTAGAATAAAATTCGAGGACGGCCCCTGTTTTTCTCACAGGGGCCGTCTTGCTTTTCTGCGTCAGACGAGGCAAAGGAAGCATCCCGGAAGGGCGGTTAGCTCAGTTGGTAGAGCATCTCGTTTACACCGAGAGGGTCAGCGGTTCGAGCCCGTTACCGCCCACCATTGTTTTCAAGGACTTAGCGGCATTTTGAGTGTGCCGGGTTGGATCAGTTAACACCCCAGTTAACAGGTTCTGTTCTTGTTCTGTGTTGAATTTTGACTTCGCACTAATCGCATGCGAATGAGCTTTCGATGGATAGCGACATTCTCAAAAGTGTCTGGCGGACAGTCCTC
>JBCBQS010000178.1:0-6311 GCA_039820085.1 Pseudomonadota bacterium | reverse complement strand
GTCTACGGGCGCTTCTGGCGGCTGCCACACCCATAAGTGTGGTCATCGGCAAAATTGCACTTGAAAATCATTCGCAATTGTGGCTGACTTGCACCCGAACAGCGAATTGAGGGTGGATCTCGGATGCATGCGGACACGATTGAATGGCTAGAGGGGCAGTTGCGCGAATTAGACGTGTGGCGGCGCGATGTGATCGGTGAGGGCGATGGGGAGCCCTGCCGATTAGAACAAATCGACTCGCATCGGTCGTGGCTTGAACGCCAAATTCATCAGCTCTCTCGTGGCCAGTCCGAGTTCTCCCTATGACCCGTTTGGACCGCAGCGCGCATCGCAAATCTCATCGAGTATCGGTTATTCGGCTCCGGTGCTTCCTCCCAGAGATGGCGCTCGTGCGTTGCGGTCCAATCCCAAATCAGGATGCGGTGCAATGACGTCATGCTTCGTTCCCAACGCATCATTGGTTGACCTTGGGCCAGGGGCTCAAGTGTCGCTTTTCGGGTTTCGTGCGTGTTCCGCCGGTCAAACAAAATGCTGCTGCTTATTGAAGCTTTTCCAGCAAACGTTTGGCCCGGAGCGCGGCGGTCCGGCACTTGGACTGCTTATGAAGTTGTCTGATCGATTGGGAAGCAAAGGCCATCGCCGGCTTGAGGTTGCAGAGCCGAATGCGGTTCGCTTGACCCATGACGAAGCCTCGCTGCTGAGTGCCTTATCAGCGGCTCAAGATGACGACGCCGCGCGTGCATGTGCGCATCTGACCTGGCTGTTTGCGCGCGGACCAAACGAGTATGAAGAAACGCTCCTGTTTGATTTGGTTGATTTTTTCTCGGTCCGTGGCCTTGAAATCAATACACCAGAAGACGGCGCGCAGCTCTCTTTGCATCGACCTGAAAAGCTGCGCTGTGCACCAAGTTTAGCCTGGGTAGGGCGTGCCTGAGGGGCCGACGGCGGATGCCAATCGCCGCCGTGCGGCGGCAGTCGCCATTGCGCCGGGCTTGATCGCGTTTTCAATGGGGCAAACCGTTTTGTTCGCGGTTGCTGGACCGGTCATCCGAGACATTGGCCTCAGCGAATTTCAGCTCGGATTGATCGTCTCTGCGGCTGCGGTGATGTTTGTGATTGCTTCACCGATATGGGGACGGCTTTCGGATCATTTCGGTCGTAAGCCCGTCATTGTGTTTGGCCTATTTACCTATGCGGTGATCAGTTTTGCATTCGCTTTCGTGATGGATCTTGGGCTTGCGGGATCGCTTGGCGCATTGGCGGTGTTTTTGAGCCTTTTGGGTCTCCGCTTGCTTTATGCTGCGCTTGGTTCGGGCATTCAGCCATCCTCAGTCGCTTTAATGGCAGATCTGTCTGACGGTTCAGATCGGGCGTCTGCGGTTGCCATTGTCGGCGCTGCTTTTGGGTTCGGTATGATCTTAGGGCCTGCAGCCGCCGCTTTGCTGGTTGGCTGGGGTGTTCTGGTGCCCCTCTACGCGATTGCGGGGCTCGGTTTCGCGACGGCATTGTTCGCCGTAATTTTCTTAAAAGGCGCTGAGCCGGAAGCGGATGCAGAGAACGCGCCCGCCCAAAAGGTGCCGCTTGGTCCGTTGCTGCCAATCATGTTTGCGAGCTTGTGCATTTTTACCGCGATCTCAGCCCTGCAGCAGACCATGGCGTTTAATGTTCAAGACTTCCTACAAGTCGGCGCAGAGGATGCGGCCCGCGCGACTGGGATATGCTTTGTCGCTATGGCCGTTATGACGCTGCTCGCACAAGGCGGGCTGATCCAAGTCTTTAAGCCGGGTCCTGGCCTCCTGTTGAAAGTCGGCTTGCCCATCATGATCATTGGGATTGGTTGCTATGCCTTCCCGATTGGGTTTCCTCAGATCATTCTGTCTGCGGCAATCCTCGGGCTGGGGTTCGGCTTGGTCAATCCAGGATTGATCGCGGCCGCATCTCTGCGCACGTCTTCTGACAATCAAGGTGCGGTCGCAGGGATCATGCAAGCCATGATGGCGAGCGGTTATGTCATCGGCCCTCTGGCGGGAACGGCGCTGTATGAAGTCGCGCCGCTGATGACCGCCGCGATGATTGCCAGCGCGCTGATTTTGGCTTTGATAGCGCTTGGCCCGCTTGCGTTCCAAGTGGAGGACACCGCGCAAACAGGAGAACAACATGCCAGCTGATACACAAACGCTCGAACCCCTAAGTGAGCGGTTGAAGACTTTTGATGGTTTTCTCGAACGACTGTCGAAAGAATATGACATGTCGACATTGGACCTGGTCCGGCAATTGCCAGGTGACAGTGCCAAAGTGGTGTCCGGCGATCACATGGTTGAGATCCTTCACGACGTGTCCGAATGGGGCGCCATCCTGTTCATTACCGAGGGCAATCATATCATCTCAGGCATGTCGGTTGAGATGCCCAAGGTCTTTCTGAAAGACGGGTATTATCATTTCTTCGGCGTCGGTGGGTTTGGCGGGCATATTTCGGAAACGGCGTGCAATCACGTGGCGTTTATTGAGCGTCATTTCCAGAACCGAAACTCGCGATCGATCCATTTTTATGACGATGTTGGCGAGCCAATGTTCAAGATCTTTATCTCGCGCGAATTGAACGGTGACATGAAAGCAGATCAAGTCGAGCGCTGGACCGCGCTTAAAGACCGACTTTAAACCAAAAGCTGCCGCACCAGACCTTCTGAAACCACGCGTTCGCTCGTTACGAGCGATTGGCAAGTGCGCTCACTTGAGACAATGTCGTGCGCATCAAAAAATACAAAACAGGTGGGGAAATGGGCACGCAAAATTTTGCTCCTCAAAAAGGGCTAACCGAGACCGAAATTGAAGACTTGGTCGGCGCGATCCTCGCCGAGGCAACGCTCGAAGAAAAAGTCGGCATGATGTCTGGTCGCGGTTTTTTTGAATCGATGGCGCGTACCGGCGGTGTCTGGGGGGCTGAGCCTTATCGGGCAGGGGGCGGGATCGAGCGGCTGGGTGTGCCAGCGCTCTATTTTACCGATGGACCGCGCGGGGTCGCCCGTGGCAACTCGACCTGTTTTCCATGCACAATGGCGCGTGGGGCAAGTTGGGACCGGGACTTAGAACGCCGCGTTGGCGAAGTCATGGGCATGGAAGCGCGGGCGCAGGACTGCAATCTTTCAGGGGCGGTCTGCGTCAATCTTCTGCGCCATCCAGGTTGGGGCCGGGCACAGGAAACCTATGGCGAAGACCCGTTCCATATGGGCGAGCTCGGCGCAGCGCTCGCGACCGGCATCCAAACCCATAACGTTATCGCGACGGTCAAACACTATGCGCTCAATTCGATCGAAAACGCGCGCTTCAAAGTCAATGTGAAGATTTCAGACCGCGATCTACGAGAGGTCTACCTGCCTCATTTCAAGCGGATCCTGGACGCTGGCTGTGCGTCGGTGATGAGCGCTTACAATAAGATGAATGGTGAGTATTGCGGACAGCACCGCGAATTGCTCACGGACATCCTACGCCATGAATGGGGATTTGATGGGTTTGTGCATTCAGACTGGATGCTCGGCGTCTACGCACCTTATGGCGCGGCGGCGGGGCTAGATATTGAAAACCCGGAACCCCTACAGTTTGGTCAGAACCTGATCGATGCTGTGATGGCGCGCCAGATAGAACCCTCTGTGATCGATACAGCCTGCCGGCGGATCTTGCGCGTGACCTACAGATTTGCCTGCGCGGAAGATCCATTCGAAAGCTATCCGATGGATCTCGTGGCCTCGCAGACCAATCGCGCCGTTGCGCTTGAGGCGGCAGAGAAATCAGCTGTCCTGCTCAAAAATAATGGTGCGCTGCCCCTTCAGCGTTCTGCCAAAATCGGTCTGTTCGGAACGCTCGCCGCGAAAGAAAATACCGGCGATCATGGGTCATCTAAAGTTGTGCCGCCCTATGTCGTTACGCCGTTAATGGGGCTCGCGAGCTATCTCGAAGATCCAAGTCTCACCTTGCATGGAACGGAGCAGGATATCGATGCGGCCGCAAAGGCGGCGAAAGGCTTGGACGCTGCGATCGTGATTGTTGGCACAACGGCTGAACATGAAGGCGAGTGGATCCCTGGGGACATCGGCGCGCAAGCTTTGTTCGGCGAGGGCGCCCACATTCCGGATCAACTGAAGCAATTAATGTCCGGAATGGCCAGCCAACGCGATAAAGAGAATAAAAATGCTGGCGCGCTCGGGGGCGGGCGCGATCGCGGCGGTGATCGTGAAAAACTACGCTTACCCGCAGATCAAATCACCCTCATTCAAGCCGTCTCTGCGGCCAATCCGAACACCATCGTTGTGATCGTCTCGGGGTCTGCGATCCTCACACCTGAATGGGATGACGGCGCTGCAGCGATCCTTCAAACGTTTTACTCTGGCATGGAAGGCGGCACCGCGCTCGCGAAACTATTGTATGGCGATGTCAGCCCGTCTGGGAAACTCCCGTTCAGCGTTGCTGACGATGAAAGCGCCTATCCCGCCTTCGACAAAGATGCCAAAGAGATCGTGTATGACGGTCTTCATGGTTACACATTGCTCGAGAAGAACCAGCGCAAAGCCGTTTATCCGTTCGGGCATGGGCTGGCTTATGTACGCTTTGAGTATCGTGCGCTGAAGGCGCGGCGCGCATCGGGTGGTGTACAAGCGCAGGTCTCGATCACCAATCACGGCGATATGACAGCGACTGAAGTGGCGCAGCTTTATGTTGGATTCCCGGGCAAAGCCGTTGATCGCCCATTGAAAGTACTGCGCGGGTTTGAGCGGGTTGAGCTCGCACCGTCTGAGACCCGGACGGTGTCCTTTTTCATCCCTGACTCTGATCTCATGTATTGGGCAGAAACGGATCGAAGCTGGACGATCGAGCCCGGCACCCACACGATCATGACGGGCGGCAGCAGCCGCGATGGCGATCTGTTGAAAGTGTCAGTGCAGATCTAGCCGGTCCGTCTTCATCATCGCCAGTCGCAGGCGTATCGAAGCGGGACGGACGCTGACAAAATGCGCGACCGTGCCCACTTTCGGTTGATCCTTCTTCGCAAATATGAGAATGATTTTCATGTGCAGATAGTTTTGGAGTGATCGTCATGAGTGATTTAATCCAAAAGTACATCGATGCAGGCCTGAGACTGACAGATGCTCGGCGGGCCATCCTTCAAGCTTTGCAATCGTCGGATGATCACCCAGATGCGCTGATGCTTCATGAGCGTGCGAAAGCGATTGATCCAACGATCGCGCAAGCCACAGTCTATCGCACGATGCGACTTCTCGAAGAGGTCGGCCTGGTTGAAAAGCACGACTTTGGCAAAGGTCGCGCACGATATGAAGAAGCTGAAAAAGACCAGCATGATCACCTGATCAATCTGGCCACTGGCGAAATCATTGAGTTTCAAGATGAGGCGCTTGAAGCGCTGAAAGTTGCAATCGCGCGAAAGCTCGGTTTCGACCTCAGGGATCATCGGTTGGAGCTTTATGGGGTGCCGATCAAATGACGGCACGATCCGTATTGAGCGCAATCATGATGATCATTTTTTTCGGGCTGTGCGGGCTGGTCGTTTGGCGCTGGCAAGTGAATGGCTGGGGGTCCGTGATTTGGCTCGGGTCAGCCATCGTGATGATGGTGATCCGATCTCCGCACGCCACGAAAAACAAAGAGAACAAAATCTCGGAGCAGTTTGCGGTCAGCACTGAGCGCGTCTTATTGGGGCTCGTCTCGCTGGGTGGGACCGTCATTCCGATGCTGCATCTGGCGTTCGGAATTTTTAGGTTCGCGGACTATTCTGCACCGATATGGCTCCCGGTTATCGGCGTCGCGCTATTGCTGCCAGGGCTTCACTTATTCTGGCGCAGCCATGCCGATCTTGGACGCAATTGGAGCGTCACCACTGAGATTCGCGAAGATCATACGCTGATCACAGACGGCATTTATGCGCGCATTCGCCATCCCATGTATTCAGCCATTTGGCTGATCTTTTTCGCCTATCCGTTTTTGATCCAAAACTGGATCGCGGGGACGACGGGTTTGGTCAGTTTTGCGATCTTATACTTTGTTCGCGTGCCCATCGAAGAGGGCATGATGCGCCAGCAATTCGGCGCGGCGTATGATGACTATGTCGGGCGCACGGGGCGTCTTTGGCCGCGCTTTGGACAATGAGCCGCCTGCGACGAAAATATGCACTTGATAATCATTCGCAACTGTGATGGTGTGCCGCGACGGATACGAGGAGACCGAGATGCTCGGGACGCACGCGGACACAATTGATTGGCTCGAGCGCCAATTAAGAGAGCTTGAGACTTGGCGCAGAGATC
>JBCBQS010000177.1:0-6358 GCA_039820085.1 Pseudomonadota bacterium | reverse complement strand
TGACGAGCTCCGAACGCTGAAAGGACAAAAGGTGAGCCTCGATCCAGCTTTGGCGTCATCTTGGTTTTTCCAAACACTCGAAAGTGCCGGTGCTGAAATTATCCGTGAACAAGATCCGGTCTTGCTCCCGAAGGCGTGTAAAAATGCGACCGAACTCGCCGGCACCGCCGCTGCACATCGTCGAGACGGCGCAGCGGTGACGCGGTTCTTACACTGGCTCGACACGGAGGCGCAGTCAGGCGCGTACACGGAAATCGACGCCGCGCTGAAACTGCTTGATTTCCGCAGTGTCGACTCATCGATGCAGGACATGTCTTTCGAGACGATTTCCGGCGCGGGGCCGAATGGCGCCCTGCCGCACTATCGCGTCTCGTCGGCATCCAATATCAAACTGGCGCGCGGCTCACTGTACCTTGTCGACAGTGGCGGCCAATATCCTGACGGGACCACAGACATTACGCGCACTGTCGCCATCGGAGACCCTTCCGAAGACATGCGTCGCCATTTTACGCTTGTTCTGAAGGGCCATATCGCCATGGACCGGGTTCGTTTCCCGGTGGGGACAACCGGAACACACCTTGATACACTGGCCCGTCATGCGCTCTGGCAGGCTGGCTTAGACTATGATCATGGGACTGGACACGGCGTTGGCGTCTATCTCGGCGTGCATGAAGGCCCGCAACGCATTGCAAAGGCTTGGAACGCGACCCCACTCATGCCTGGAATGATTGTTTCAAACGAGCCGGGTTTTTATCAGGAAGGTGCTTACGGCATCCGCATTGAAAACCTACAATACGTCACACCACCTGAAGACATTGATGGCGGAGACCGCCCGATGCTCGGGTTCGAATGCCTGACCTTTGCCCCGCTCGCGAAAAACTTGATCGCGACTGATCTGCTCACGCAAGACGAGCGTGACTGGGTCGACGATTATCATCAGCGCGTCTTAAGCGAGATCGGACCACTTGTGGACGGCGAGGTTGCAGACTGGTTAGCAGAGGCATGTACGCCGCTCTAGCTGTCGGTTACGAAGGCAATCCACTCGGCTTCGGTCATGACTTGAACGCCGAGATCTTGCGCCTTTTTCAGTTTCGAACCTGCGCCAGGTCCGGCAACGAGAATATCGGTACGGCCTGAAACGGACCCTGATACTTTTGCACCAAGCGCCGTCGCCCGCGCCTTGGCTTCGTCACGGGTCATTGCCTCTAGCGTTCCGGTAAACACGACGGTTTTACCCGCCACTGGTCTTTCACTGGCTGGCGCTTCTCCGTCCATGATGTCGAGTTCGTTGAGAAGCACTGACATCATATCCTGATTATGCGGTTCAGCCGCAAAGGCGGTCAGCGCCCCAACGGCTGTGCCGCCGATCCCATCTATCGCAGTTAGCGCTTGTTCGGCCTCACCGCCAGGTTCATCGCGCGCCGCTTCGACGGCTGTCCAAAACTCATCCCATTGAACAAATGTGCGCGAGAATAAGTCGGACGTGGTCTGGCCCACGTGACGAATGCCAAGGCCGTTCAAAAACCGGGCAAACGGCGCGCGTCTGCGCTCGTCAATCGCGGCAAGCAATTTTCCGGCAGATACTTCACCAAAACCGTCCCAGGTGTCGAGCGGATCATATCCCTGCGCGGCGACCCGCGCTGGCAGCTGAAAAATGTGTTGCGGCGCGGTGACGATGCCGCGCTCATAAAACAGTTCGATTTGTTTGGCCCCAAGCCCGTCAATGTCGAGCGCCTTACGCGAGACAAAGTGCTTCAATCGCTCGATCACTTGAGCTGGACAAATGAGCCCGCCCGTGCAGCGGCGACGCACGTCCGTCTTGCCTTTATCATCAATTTCGCGAACCGCCGCAGACCCACATTCTGGGCAGACATGCGGCATTACAAATGGGTCCGCTCGATCGTCGCGTTCTGGGTCGATAACTCGGAGCACTTGCGGGATCACATCGCCAGCGCGCTGGATTTCGACCGTATCGCCAACGCGGACATCTAGGCGCTCAATTTCCTCTTCATTGTGGAGGGTGGCATTCGAAACAACGACCCCACCAACAGTGATCGGCTTTAAGCGTGCCACGGGCGTGAGAGAACCCGTCCGACCGACTTGAATGTCGATTGCCTCAAGCGTGGTCATCGCCTTTTCAGCTGGAAATTTGTGCGCGATGGCCCAACGTGGGAAACGGCTCACCTGACCCAGCCGGTTTTGCCAATCCAAGCGGTCGACCTTGTAGACCACGCCATCAATATCATAGCCGAGCGCTGCTCGTCGTTCGACCATCCCACGATACGCTCCGAGCAGACCTTCGATGTCCGTGTGACCGGCAAACAGCGCGTTGGTCTGGAACCCCCAAGAGGCGAGCTTATTCACGGCTTCAACTTGTGTCTCCGCAAACGCATCCGAAACCTCGCCCCAGGCATAAGCAAAGAATTTTAAAGGGCGTTGCGCGGTCACGTTGGGATCTTTTTGGCGAAGCCCGCCCGCAGCGGCGTTGCGCGGATTCATGTAAAGCTTTCGCCCCGCCGCTTCTTCTTGGGCATTCAGCGCAGCAAAGTCGTCTGACCCCATATAGACTTCACCACGAATTTCGATGCGCGTTGGCCACCCCGAGCCAGAAAGCGCTTCTGGCACATCGGACAGCGTTCGCGCATTCGCAGTGACATCTTCGCCAACGCGGCCATCCCCGCGCGTTGCGCCGCGCACCAGGCGTCCGTTCTCATAAGTTAGACTGAGGGATAAGCCATCAATTTTCGGCTCGGCGGTTATCGTCAGGGGCTCACTCGGCTCTAAACCGAGGAAACGGCGAATACGGTCAGTAAATTCTGCCACATCCTCGTCAGTAAAGGCATTGTCGAGCGAAAGCATCGGAACGCCGTGTTCGACCTTACCGAACCCGTCGCTGACTGGCGCACCGAGTTTGTCACTCGGACTATCAGAGCGCTTCAACTCCGGAAACCGGGCTTCGATTGCTAAGTTTCGACGCCGCAGCGCATCATATTCCGCGTCGGTGAGATGCGGTTGATCGTCATTAAAGTAGCTCGCATCTGCAAGCCGTATTTCTGTGACCAGACGCGCAAGCTCTTTCTTGGCCTGATCCTCAGTGAGCGAGCCTACATCGATGTCTGCATTCATGCCGCCTCCAGCAGTTTCAATGCGGCGGCGCGCGCCTCATTGGTAATGCTGGAGCCTGACAACATTCGCGCGATTTCTTCAAGTCGTTGGCCGTCATCTAATTGCGCCACTTGGCTAAAAGTGCAGCCATTATCGTCAGTTTGTTTCATCACCCGCCATTGACGCGTTCCGGCTGAAGCAACTTGCGGGCTATGCGTGACAGCAAATACTTGTCGGTCCGTCGACAAAGACGACAGTCTGTCTCCGATTGCAGCGGCGACAGCGCCCCCAACCCCCTGGTCTGCTTCATCAAAAATCAGCGTTGAAGCGTGTCCTGCCTGACTGAGCGCACATTTGAGCGCCAGCGAAAATCGGGCGAGTTCCCCGCCTGACGCAATCGCTTTGAGCGGACCAAACCCGGTCCCTGGATTGGTTTCGACTTCAAAATACGCGCGTTCTTGTCCCTTAAGCCCACTTTCACCATCTGCAAGTGGCTCAAACGCGACGCGCAACTGCACCCGCCCAAGGTGCAAGGGGTCGAGCTGAGCATGTAGGCTGTTCGCCAGAGCCTTTGCGGCGCGGGTTCGCTTTTGAGTCAATTGATCTGCAGCCGTTTGCCACGCTGCGCGCGTGTTAGATTCTGTCTCAATGGCGGCCTGCAGTGCGCCCGAATCGGCATTGCAAAGTGCGAGTTCGTCTTGGAAGTGTTTCAAAGTATCAGCCAGTTGTTCGGGGACTGAATTGTACTTCCTGGCCGCCGCCCGCACGGCAAATAGGCGCTCTTCGACATGTTCGAGCTGGCGCACATCATGCTCAGTAAATCGGGCCAGCGCCTCAACGCTTGTTTGCGCTTCAGCGAACTCAATCAGTGTGCGTTCGATTGCCTCAGAAGCGGTCCCCGCAGCCTCCATTAAATCACCCTCAAGGGCTTCAAGCTCGGGAATTCTTACAATCTTCTCGATGGCTTTTGCCGCTTGCGTGAGGGAAGCGTCGAGTTTTGGATCTCGAAAGGACGCCACAGCGTCGTCGATCGATTCGCTGATCCGTTCAGACTGCAGCAATGCGGTCCGCTGCGTCGTCAGCAGCGCCACCTCTCCCGCTTCAGGCGCAAGCTTTGATAAGTCCTCGACTGCAAACACTAACCATTCTTGGCGTTCTTTGGCGGCAGCAACTGTTTGCTGCAGTGTTTCACGCGCATCTCGTGCCGCTTCATATGTCCGCCATAGATACCCACACTTGAGCACCAACTCAGTCTGTTCCGCGAACGCATCTAAGAGATCCAAATGGGTTGATGGACGAAGCAATTGCGACGCTGCGTGTTGTCCGTGAATTTCAACCAGCGTCTCCCCAAGCTCCGCCAAGAGTGCGGCGGCCACGGGGTGACCATTAACAAAAGCGCGCGATGGGCCTGTCCGCGAAACGGTTCGCCGCACGACAATCATCTCATCGGGATTGGCGGTGAGGTCATGCTGTTCAAGGATCGACCATGCGGGATGATCCAACGGCGCGGAAAACTCTGCAGAAATGCGCGCTTGGTCTGCGCCTGTTCGAACTTGTTTACGGTTCACTGGGCCGCCGAGCACAAGTCCGAGTGCGTCTAATATGATTGATTTACCAGCACCGGTCTCGCCCGTTAGGGCTGTAAAACCGGATGCGGCTTCAAGGTGAAGCTCATCAATTAAAACGAACGATTGGATCGACAGCGCATGTAACATGGCGCCGTCTTACAACAAGAACAAACGTGGAACAAGCCCTAATTTCCGCCGGGGATGAGTCGTTGGAGCCAGGTTCGTTGTTGGTCTTCATTCGCGCCCTCTGGATCGAGTCCCTGACCGCTGAGCAAACGATATGAATACCGGTACCAAACGGTTTCTGGGTAATTGTAGCCGAGCACAGCACCTGCAGCGAGCGCTTCCTGTTTCAAGCCGGTTGCAAGATAGACCTCTACCAAGCGGTGCAAGGCTTCTGGCGTATGGCTGGTCGTATCATAGTCACTCACCACCGTGCGAAAGCGATTCATTGCTGACAAATGCTGGTTGCGCCGGAGATACCAACGCCCAATTTCCATTTCTTTGCCCGCCAGCTGATCCTGGACCATGTCGAGCTTGATCGTTGCGTCACGCGCATAATCCGTTTCGGGATAGCGTCGAATGACATCTCGGAGTGCGTCACGCGCAAGTTCAGTTGTTTTTTGGTCGCGACCAACATCCATAATCTGATCGAAATAGCTCACGGCGATCAGATAATAGGCGTAAGATGCCCCCTGCCCGGCAGGATTGAGCGATAGATATCTCTGTGCCGTGCCAATCGCCTCATCATAAGCGCGCGATTCGTAAGATGCGAAAGCCGACATCAAAGAAGACCGACGCGCCCACTCCGAATATGGATGTTGGCGCTCGACCTCATTGAATAGCAGGATGGCTTGGTCATAGTCCCGCAGATCCAGCTCTTCTGTGGCGCGCGCATAAAGCTGTTCCACAGGGCGTTCTACATAAGCGAGTTCGGCCCGGCGGTTCGAGTTTTGACACGCGGTGAGAACCAATGCAGATGCGGTGGCGGCGAGTAAGGTAACGTGGACTTTACGCATGGAGTGACAGGACCATTTCTTGTTTTGGAGCAGTTTCCTTAGACCGAACACCTTGTAAAGCCTGGCACTGTGCTGAGGCAAGACTCTATGCGGTGATTTACGCACTTGTCACAGAGCGACTCTGAACTAGTTCTCTATATCGTATGGTATGCGCTATTTTGCGCCGCTGGCCTGAGGATATCATGACTGACATGGAAAAAACAACGCTAACCGCAAGCGAGGTCGACCGTCTCGTCGGTGATCGTATCCGCCGACGTCGGATCCTTATGGGCCTGACTCAAGATCAATTGGGCGAGTCCCTTGGGATTTCGTACCAGCAGATCCAGAAGTATGAAACGGGCGCAAACCGCGTCAGCGCTGGCCGTTTATACCTAATCGCCTCGCGGCTAGAGGTCGCCCCGGGCTGGTTTTTTGACCCCGTTAAGTCAGATGCCTCGAGCGAAGACTTTGATGAGCTCGGATCCTCTCGTCTTTTAATGGAATTCGTCCGAAGCTTCGCGCGCATCAACGATGAACGCTTAAAGTCAGTTCTCGTCTCTCTGGTTAGAGCGATGGCTGACGAAGAAGACGAAGTGCATGTGAGTAACAGCTCTAATGGCGAATTGAACCAGCCGAGCGCTTACTAAGCTCTGACTGAAAGACGAAAGCATCCGGGCTTTCAGGTAT
>JBCBQS010000176.1:0-6361 GCA_039820085.1 Pseudomonadota bacterium | reverse complement strand
GGCTATCGTCGGGTTGAATGCTCGTCCAAAGCTCGCGGATTTCAGGGTGTCCAACTTGAATACCTTCTTCCTCGATCAGATACTGATTGTACTGTTCGGGAAGAAATTGTGGAACCTGAAGGGACGGGTCGAGATCGTAGACCAGTTCCTTCGACGTAATCAGCGCGTGATAGCGGATCTCGCGGCCCTGATCGCCGGACCACATGCCCCGTCGTCCTGATTGATCGGTCTGATCATCGAACTGAAGCTGACCAGATAGGATATTCTCACGCACAATATCTTGGCGCTCATCGTCGGCTGGCAAGAAGGTCGTGACATCGACATCGCGGTCGTCGCCGACGAAACTCATCGACAGTGAGTAATCGTACATTGTGACGGCGCGAAGCTGGCTGAGCAGGGTCGGCGAGCTTCTTAAGTGTAGGACAGCCAGGATCACGCAAACTGCAATGAGCCAAGTACTGGGATGCCGCGCCACCACTGCGAGGCGTGTTTGCCAATTCTCCACGAGTCTTCTTCCCCTCGGATCGTTAACAAATCCAACCACGTCCAAACGCCTAAAATACTATACTTTCAGGAGGGGGCGGTCCGCTTAACAATCAGCAATATTAACCAAATTCGGGCGGCGTGTATGGTATCTTATCGCCCGTGGCAATGGTCAAAATCAGATTTTGATGGGGCAAAAATGTGACGCGGTTAATGCCCTCACACGGACTCCTGTAGTTTGCGCCGCAGAATCTTGCCGATCGGGTTTTTGGGCAATTCATCAATAAATTGCACTTTTCGTGGCACTTTATAGCCTGTCAGATTGTTTCGGCAGTGTGCGAGAACCGCTTCAGCAGACAGATCGGGATCCGACGCGACGACGAAAGCTTGCAGCTCTTCAGCGCCCGATTCCGTACGGATACCCGCGCTCGCCGCCTCGGCAATGCCCGGACACGTCGACAAAATCGCGTCGACTTCGTTCGGGAACACATTGAAGCCGCTAACCAGCACCATGTCTTTGCACCGATCGACAATATGAAGCTCTCCATTATCGTCGAAACGGCCCATATCGCCGGTTTTGAACCAGTTTGCGTGATATGAATTCTGAGTCTCATTCTCGCGGCCGAGATAGCCTTTCATGACTTGTGGGCCTGAGATGACGATCTCACCGACCTGGTCGGGTGCCGTCGTCACATGGTCGTTTTGGAGAATGCCCACCTCTGTTCCGGGAAGGGGTGTGCCCGCCGCGCCTTTCGCTGTGCTCTGAGAATGGTCCCGCACGGCGATCAGCGTGGTCGCTTCCGTCATCCCATAGCCTTCGATGATGTTTGACCCGGTTGCGGTCATCCACTTTTGGGCGGTGTGATCGTGCAGAGCGGCGGCGCCCGAGATTGTAATCTTCAAGCTTTGGCCGGCTTTGGTGAACCAGTCTTCGTCGAGCAGTTTCTCGAACAAAGTGTTCACGCCTGGAAACACGTCAGGCTTAAACTTCTCGAACGCCGGCTTCATATTGGTCAAGGGACGCGGATTTGGGATCAACACGAGGTGTCCGCCATTTGTAATCGCGATCACTGAGGCCAGCATGCCAAACACATGATAAACCGGAAGCGCCAGGAGCATGGTCTGATTGGGTGTGTTGAGAAGCTCAGGACTGGCGAGCGCGAATTGCGCAATGTTGCTCATCAAACCCTGCTCAGTCAGGCGAACGCCTTTCGAAACGCCCGTTGTCCCACCTGAGTATTGGTAGATCGTATCGCGATCAGGCGCGAGATGCGCCACGCGGCTCATATCAGCAGGATCGACCGAGTCGGCTTTGGCGAGGATGTGGATCAGTGTTGCATGCGGACCTTCAAAGGCCCGGTCGAGTTTCTTCACATGCCGCAAAAGGAAGTTCAGCCCGCGACGCGGCAGCCCCGCGAAAAAATCGGTCACGGAAATCGCGATGACATGGTCGACGGGTGTGTCGACGATCGCCTCTTCGATCATCTCAGAAAAGATGGTTGAGCCAATGACGCACCGCGCGCCGCTATCTTTCAGCTGGCGCCGTGTTTCCGCAGCTGTGTAGAGCGGGTTCACATTGGTGACGGTCAGTCCGGCCAGAAAGACCCCGAGCAGCGAGACGATGTAAGAGGTGCAATTCGGCGACTGTATGGCGACGACATCGCCCTCTTCATAGCCAAGGTCATTCCGCAAATAGGCCGCGAGCTTCTGCGCAGATTGAATGGCAGTTTGGAAATCCGTCGTCTCAGAATGACCGGTTGGAAGGGCGGTCGTTAAGAAGGGGTGCGTCGCATAGTCCGACAAAGCACGCGTGACTTTGTCGTGCAGACGTCCAACATTTAAGTGAAGCGGTTCAGGGTGCGTCGAAACGGAATTTGTGAAGCTGATCTGTGCCATTTTGCATCTCATTTTGGGGATGCGATAGGCTTAACAAACTTCTCTTGGAATCCGGTTACGGCTGTTCTTTCAATTTTAGCGAACTGGCATAATCTTGGGTCATAGTTTTGCGCTTTTGATTTGCATCTTTGACCATCAAATAGTCCGATAAGAGGCGCTGCGCTGCGGGAGAGAGCGGCATGTCGACGACAGGCTCTCCAAGCGCTTCCAGCATTGTTGCGCCTGTGACTTTGTCCGGACCGGAATGCGTGACGCGGGTCAGATAGACCGATTGCAAAACTTCGGCGCCTTCCTCATCCTCCCACGTATGCCAAATCTCGACATATTGGTCATACCAGCCAACCACGCGCGTATGGATGGTTAAGGGGCCTTGAGGAATGACCGGTTGCGCGCGCACTTGTACAGAGCTCAACACAACTGGGATCCAGCCATGTTTGCGGACCACGGCAGACATTTTGGTGCCGATAAAAAACTTCACAAGCGAGACGTCGATATAAGATGGAACGCGCGAAGTCAGTAATTGACCGGAACGGGTTCGATCTCGCCGTCTTGGTTCGAAACGATATCTGGTACCTGTCCAGACACTTGCGGTGCGCGGCGATCGGTAGGCTCGGATAACCGTCATTAAGAGCGTGAGGAAGAGGTCCATAATCTACAACTTTCGCTTAGCGCGTGTGACGCGTTTTGTTTCGATTTGAAACAGTTTAGCATACGGATCGTAAACGAATTCACTCTTCGCGTTTGGCTTGCAGTGAATTCGTTTACGATCCGTATGCTAAACTGTTTCAAATCGAAACAAAACGCGAAGAGTGGCACGTTTTGATATGCATAAAGCACGATTTCTAATTCTCGGCGCGGGCCCCGCGGGTTTGACGATGGCGCAGATGCTGCGCGATCGCGGCGAGACGTCAGTGATTGTCTTGGAGGCGTCGGACAAAGTCGGTGGCAAGTGCCTGTCCAGCCCCATTGGCGACCATATTGTCGAGTTCGGGACGTGCTATGCCATTTGGTCGCACAAATACATTCTGAAAAAGATGAAGGCGCTCGGGATTCGCCGAAGTTACCTCAAGGCGCAGCGGATCGATAATCGCGAATTGATGGACTATATCCGCGATGGATCCGGCCCGGGCTTCATTCCGCAAGTGCTGAAATATTTAAGATTGCGCGGACGTTTGTTGAAGCGCCTGGGTAAAGGCGATGTGACCGTCAATGCAGAATTGGCGCGTCCGACCCGGGATTGGCTGGCCGATCACAATCTTGGAAAAATCGAAAACATGATGCACCGCGTGGTCACTTCAATTGGCTACGGCTACCTCGACCGCTTGCCACTCATCCATGCCTTCCGGTGGGTCGATTTTGATATGATGCTGACCGGTCTTTTGAAGTTCACTGTAATGCCCGATGGCGGCTGGCAGAACTTTTGGGAGCGGTTTTCCGATCCTTTGGATGTTCAGCTGAACGCGAACGTCACGCAGGTCCAACGTCACGCCGCTGGTGTCTCCGTCACCACTGAGAATGGTGACGAATTCGAAGCTGAAACCCTGATCAATACCATTCCGATGGCAGATTTTTGTGCGCTGACTGAGGCGACTGACGATGAAAAATATGTGGCCCGATCCGTCGATTGGGCGGGCTACACGACCACGCTGATTTCGGTTGATACATGGCCGCATGATGCTCCCGTCAATTCCTGGAGCGACACCTGTGCATCCGACGCGAATGACGGAAAACTGCTCTTCTATCGATATGAATGTCCCGAAGAGGGCGGTCGGCAATTGTTCACGGTTGGCCAGTCTTCGGCGGCTTACAGTCCATCAGAGCTGATCGAATTGGTTGAGTTTGACTCAGTCCAGCGCGGCGCGGTCAAACCGCGCGTGGTTCAACAAGTGATCTGGCAATACATGCCGACGTATGCCGCCGAACCGATCCGAGACGGGTTGCTGCAGACCATGGCTTCGATGCAGGGCGCGCAGCGCACGTTTCATACTGGCGCGACGTTCTCTCACGAGGCCGTTGCGACCATTTCAACCTTTAATGAAGGTTTGCTCGCAAAGGTAATGTCTTAATCTGTCCCGTTGGGATTTGGACGTGGGCCGCAGGCACAATTGCGATGAAGTTCACATATTTGTCGCTGCTCAAATCCTCACGATAATCACCGCCAAGGTTCTCAATATGCGTGCTCGCCATGTAAGACGCATAAGCATCCAGGCTGACATCATCTTCGCCAAGCTCAAGGACGGTTTGCGGATCTGAGGGTGTCGTGCCGTTCTCACCGTAAAATCCGCGAACAATGAAACAGACGGATTTAGAATTGTCTGGCATGGAGCGAACATAGAGTGCAGTTTTGCCGGCTGAACCAACCGTTCGCTTTGCTTTCAGACACATTTGCCCAAGCGCGCGCGACAGCGATCCGCTCGCCGCATACCTCACCATCAAGTCACGCGGTATCGAGTCAGCGAGTTTCGACACGGTTCTTGGCTCGAAGATCCCGCGCGACATTTCCGTAAATTCTGTTGTGAAGATCTCATGAAACTTCACCATGTCTGCATCAACAAATTGCTGGCTGTCTTCGCTCGTGTGGCGCACCATTGATGACATGACCCGTTCCAGATCCTTAGACGCATTGGTGATCAAGTTCGCCAGATTGCCGAGCTCTTTTTGGTCGAACTGGATGCGCGAATCCGGTTGCAAAAGACGGGCATAGCGCATGATGGTTTTGATCGGATAGATCACTTCGCGCGAGACCGATTCGAAGAAAGCTGACTTGGTTTGCAGCGCTTGTTCCGCTTGCTGGCGTGACTGAAGGATGGCTTGCTGGCTTTCAACCAAAGAGCTGACATCTTCAATCAGTTCAATCCGGTCGCCCTCAACGCCAGTATGTTCGGTGCGCCGATAGTGATGGCCCTGAAAAAAATGGAAGCCTTCTCGAGTGACGGTGCCCTTGGCGACGGCCTCGCGATTGTCGACCATATTGCTGTTTGAGAAAACAACGGTTCCGGCATTGTCCTGAATCTCTAATCCAATGCCGAGCGACTTCACGGCTGATTCTAGACGTCCTTTTGATAGCTCTAGGCCAAGACGAACGCGCAGCATTTCAACGGTGTCGCGGTATTTGAGGTGGGCCATATAGATCATCGTGATGCCGAGCGTTCCGCCCATCGCTGCAGTGATTGTGGCTGCGGCGCTGTCGATGAACGCAAGCGAGAACACGGTCACAGGCAGCGCGCCGGCCATAAACCGTGCCGACATGCCGGCATTTGAGCCAAGACAGGCGGCGGCTGCGGCGCACATCCCGGTCGACAATGCCGCGAGTGTGATATTTGCGGCTGGATCTGGCCCGGCGAAAATCAGACAGCTTGAGGCCCACCAAGCGCCGAACAGAAAATTGTTGCGCGCGCCCTTCTTGAGAAACCCACCCGACAGTTTCGCATCCTTCGGAACGGCGCTCATTGCGATCGCGCCTTTATATTGGAAGTACGAAAAGTACAGGATGGGGCCCCACCAGATCATAGCTAGCCACCAATAAGTGAACTGGGTGAATATGACGGTGACAGCGGTGCTGTTAATTGCTGTGATGATCGCCAGCGGTTTCATCACGGAGGCAAGTTGTTCGAACAGTTCGCGCAAGACGGCTTGCCGAAGCCGACCCTCTGGTAGCTCGAGCGTGCCATGGGTAATGCTATTGAGAATGGCCGACGACGAAATGCGCATATCACGCGATATGACATAGATGTCTTGAAAAAAGGATCGCGCGGGCTGGAAATCTGAGACCAATTTCTTGAGAAACGGTCAATCAACCTTACTAAAGCGTGAATCTTGAAAATTTCTGAAAAGGGCGTAACGCGATGACAAGACTCTGGCTTTTCAGAGAAATCAAGAAATAGAGATAGTCGATCAGAAACGTTCGGAGATTGACGCGATCCCTATCCTATGCGTGGCGGACAAAAGTATTAAAGAAATAACCCCTTACCCTTAATAAATC
>JBCBQS010000175.1:0-6392 GCA_039820085.1 Pseudomonadota bacterium | reverse complement strand
CTGGCCCATCCGAAAGTTGAGCCGGATGGTCCAGGAAGGGCATCGCTTTGAGATCATCTCGCCACGTCTTTGGGCCGTTCGTCTCAAGGCTGTCAGCATCCATCGAGAACGCCGATCCAGCCTCCCACAGTGCCAGCAGCTCGCCATTGACCATCAAGACGGAAGTGTTGGCGGCGTTCACATCATCTGGACCCTCAACGGAGAAACGCTCATCTCCAAGGCTGCCAAACCCAGGCGCAAGAAACGCCCCTTCGGCCTGCTCTTCACGGCGCTTTTTGGTGTCCACAAAACGCGCTTTATGGACAGCTTGTCCGTCTTCGATACCGATCCGGTGGATCAGGCCATCGCCGTCAAACCAGTGACTGGCGAATTGATCACCATACTGCATTTGCGCCGGTCCATTACGATAGAGCGTCCCTTTGAGGTCGGTTGGCGCGCGACCATAAGCCAGACGCATCGCGGCCGGTTCAAAGCCATTGCGCGGCGCGGTCTTATAGCCGAGGTGCCAAAACGGCATCTCACGGGCTTCATTGGCGCAGGCTGGCATCAGTCCGGCACCGGCGGCACCAGCAATGCCAACGGTAAAGCCGGCCTCAAGAAAATGACGACGTGAAAGGTCCATAATCGTACGCTCCAATGGGTGTTGTTCGGTGCCGAGGGGCTCTAGTTCATTGTGATCGTGTGGGAGGTGCCATCAGCGCCAACGCTGAACTTTGCGGCGTCCCATTTGGCTGGTCCAAACCGGCCTTTGGCATCATTTGAGAAGGCGAACGGTTCGGTTGGCATGCCAAACGGATTGGTGTTCATCTCGCCATCATCATTGACGTCATGGTACAGCTGAACGGCATACTCACCCGGCGCAAGATTATCGAACGTGACAGACACACGGTCGCCGTCGACTTTCAGGTTCGCTCCAGCGACGGCACCGTCTCCTGAATACGTCGCTTCATCAAACAGGCCGAGCATGATTGTGCCTTGAGCTTGCGAGATGCCTTCCACATTGACAGTGAGATCTGAGGCCATTGCAACCGGAGCCGTCGAAAGAGCGAGCGCGAGGATTGCAGCGATTGAAGAAGTGCGGGTCATTAAAAGTCTCCTTTAAGGTTTGTTTCGAAGCAGTTTCACCTGCTGTGAAAGGAGACATGACAGGACTTGGAATTGAGCGCAGCGCGATCTACGTCTGGCGTAAGAATTCCTTCGCGAAATGCAGCCAATGTCATTCGCGAACCGCCAATAAAGGGGCTAAAACCACTTGCGTATCGCGAATGACATCGTTCGATTCTGCGTGATTGTGATTGGGCTCGGGCTGATCTTTGCCTGGCTCGGCGTCTACGATACGGGTCGGCTTCCGTTTTATCAGAGCTTCATATTTTGGACGACGACGATGGCGGTTGGGGCGGTCGCCTCCGTGGCCGTCGGGCCGTTCGTCTGGGGACCGCGGTTTGAGCATCTGGCAACCCCGTTCAAAATTGCGATGGCAGCGACCGTGATTTCAGTCCCGGTGACAGCTGTCTTGCTCCTGTTCTTTAGCGGCAGCCCATGGCGCATCACCACCTCTGTCATGCAGTTTGGATACGTCCTCGTGATTTCATTGATCGTGACGACCGCTGCCTATGTTCGCGACGCGATGATGAAAAAAGACGAGGCGCCAGCCACAATAGCAGACCCGATTGAGGTCTTTCTCGAGCGTCTCCCGGTGAAATATCGAACCGCCAAACTCCACGCCATTTCGTCTGAGGATCACTATCTGCGCGTCCATACCAGTCTGGGCGAAGAGCTGATTTTAATGCGCTTAGCCGATGCCGTGCGCGAGCTGGCTGGCGCAGATGGTCTGCAAGTGCATCGCTCTTGGTGGGTCGCTAAATCCGGGATCACCGACGAAAAGCGCGTGGATGGGCGCAGCCTATTGGTTTTGGAGTCAGGCGTGGAAGTGCCTGTTTCACGCAGTTATCGAAGCTCCGCCAAAGCGGCGGGCTTAATCCGTTAACCATCAAATCGCCTTATTCGAAACACGCATAGCCCCTATTCCGGATCAACAGTGTTCATCAAGGACGTTCGTCCCCATCTGCCCGTTAACACAAGATAACGGCCAGATCGCCAGAATGACGAAAGCAAGACGATGAGCGATAATCACATTTTTTCCCGCAGCCTGACAGTTCTGTTCACCGGCATGACCGCAGCCGCCCTTTTCCTGATCGCCTTTGCGCCAAGCGCTTCGCTCTATGCCGGCTAGATCAGACCGTCCGCGGTGAGCGAGACGTCGAACAGACATTTAAAATAAAACCGACCCGGGCTTAATCAGAATTCAACTAAAGGTGGAATATTCAATCTGCGACTGCGCATCGTGGAGCCCCTTTACAATGGAACAGACGCCAAATCCGGACGCCCTTCGCCAGAAAAAGCCGACCTCTCCACATCAAAAGTCGTGGCAGACGGGGCGTGAGGCGTTCAAATTTATTTCAAAGTACCGGACCGGCGCCGACCCGAAAACCTATGCGGTTTGGTTTGATTATGCCTCAAATGGTGATGCGAAACTTGCCGCCGAGCTTGACCAGATCCTGGCCAAAGACCGCGGCGTCACCAATGCTGAAATGCGTCAATTGTTTGAGAGTTATCTCGCGGATGGCCGAAACAATGATGCAACGCTCAACGATATTAGCACTGCGATCCAAAGTAAGGTCGAAGGCGCAAACAGCCTGGTGAGCGAGGTGATTTCAAACACAAATCAATATGTCTCATCGATGGACTCGGTGAAACAGCGCATGCCGAACACATCTTCGCCGGAAGAGATTATGCAAGCGCTGGACGAAGTGATCGAGAACACGCGGACATCGCAAGAGTCCGCGCGCGGCATTCAGGTCGCGCTTGAAAGCACACGCGACGAGATCACTCAACTCAGTAGCCGCGTAAGCCAGATCCGCGAAAACCTGATGCGCGACAGCCTGACCGAACTGATTAATCGCGACCGCTTCGAAATGGTTCTCGGCGAAAATTCAGCAGACGCCATTGCCAATGGATATTCGCTGACGGTGCTGGTTGTTTGCGTCAAAAACATCCAAGATCTCTGCCTCACGGCGAGCATCGACATCTCTGAATTTGTTCTCAAGTCTTTGTCCGGAATCATGCGAAAAGTGGTCGCTGATCAAGGCGTTTGCGCGCGACTATCCGGCGACGAACTCGCCATCATGCTGCCGAAATCGGCCTATGCGGATGCCAGCAAATTCGCCAAACAAATTGCCGAAGAGTTGCAGCATTTCAAAATCGTCGCAAAACCGAGCGACAAGCTGGTCGGTTATATTGAGTGCGCCTTTGGCGGCGCGGCGATCCAACCGGGTCGCAGTCCCGCAGAGCTCATCCGGATCGCGACCGAACAAGCAAATCACGCAAAATTCTCGCATAAGACGACCGTCAAGTTCGATCTCAGCAACTCGCAAGCGGCTTAAACGACGCGATCCACGCTGCATTTGGGCCTGCGTCAGCGCAGGATCGCTTGAATTCTTGCGCATCTTGTCACAGACAGATGACGAAAGATGGGGGCCCAATTGGACGAACTCGACATCGACTCTGAAGACAAGAACGTGATTGGCGGCATCGATCGCGCCATCGTCAATATCGGCCTCGTCTGTCTGCTCATTTTTCCAACTTACTTATTCTTGATCCTTCGGCCGAAGGCTTTCGTTCCGCTGTTGCAAGGTGAGGTGGAAGACGGTCGCGATGGGCTCAAACTCGGACCTGGGATCACCTTCGTCTTGAGCATCCTCCTTTTGCTGGCGGTGGCTTATCTGTTTCGGGGCGCATCTGCAGCAGACGTCGCAGCCGATGTGCAAGCCACAAATGGCGCAGGCATTCGCCAAGCCTTAGCTGAGGGCAATCTATGGCGCTCGATTATTCTGTCCTTGCCGCTCTATTTCATTGCGCTGATGATCGGCCTGTTTGTGCAGACGCTGCATCTCATATTGCGGCAAAAAACCGATTTACGCCAATCGATTGGCATCGGATTGTACGCCCTCTCCACATTTTTCATCTTGATTGTGCCGTTCGGTATCACCTCCGAAAACTTCGAAACGGGTGGCATGCAAACGGGAATCGCGATCGCGATCTTTATGATCTCGTCTTTGGTGATTGTCCCGTGGCAGATCTTTAGTTTCTCACGGCACAGTTTCGGCAATAAGATCTGGGGCGCGGCCCTGGTGGCTGGCCTCACCGTGATACTGTTTTTCTTAGCGATCATCGGGCTCGGATATCTCGTGTCGAGATTGAACCTCTAAGACTCAAACCTTCGGCCCGCCTGGCATAATCGGACGATCACGCCACGCGCCCATGCTTCGCACCCGGTCATACATCACCAAAGCGCCGGCCAAGCTGACATTGATGCAAAACTTGGTCGGAATCTTCACAACATGATCGCAGCGCGCGACCATCGCCTCAGAGAGACTGCCGCGCTCAGGCCCGAGCACATACGCGGCCATGCGCGGATGCTTAAACTCTGGCAGTTCGACCGCATCATCGCTGAGCTCAATTCCGACCATCTGACAGCCTTTGGGGAACACCATGTCGTCCATAGAGTCCCAGGCATAGTACGGGACGTTCTTAAACGTCCGCGATGTGTCAGACAGGTTGGCAATCTTGGTGCGATCCGCCGCTTGGACCGAAAACACGAAACTTGCGCCAAACGCATTTGCGGTGCGCATCAGCGCACCCAAATTCATCGGCTTGGAAATGCCTTCCGCCCCAATCGCAAAATAGCCCTTCATTAAAACACCCCCAAAACCGTTCGCCCCGCAGCCGCCAGGGCGAGCAGCAAAACCGGCGCGATGATGCTGTAACGCCGGGCCGTTCGCAAATGCCCAAGCGCCGGAGCATAGGTCTCACGCAAATGGGCGACGGCCTCATCTATATCCGTATCGGTCGTCTCAGATGGGTCATCTGCTGCGGCGGCAAACATGACGGCTTGATTGGCGATCTGGCGATCCAAAAACCGCGCGCGCCAAGCGCCGAGGGCCCGTCGTAAAACCAAGGCGGTGACGATCCGCATCTGGACCGCAAGCGCAAAGGCGAAGCCCAACACCCCGAACAGGATCCAGAACAGAACCGTTTTATCCACGCACACATCTCCGCTACGTCAGACCTTCACAGCGCCGGTTGCCATGGCTACCAAAGCCCCGTCAACGGATGCGATGAGGAAACCCACGATGAAAGCCCTGCTCTCAAAAGCCCCAGGTGGCACGGATACGCTGGTCCTAGAAGAGGTTGAAAGCCCGACCCCTGGCAAAGGCGAGGTGATTATCGACGTCAAAGCGATCGGGGTGAATTTCCCCGACACGCTGATCATCCAGGATATGTATCAGTTCAAACCGGAACGCCCGTTTAGCCCAGGCGGCGAGGTCTCAGGCGTCGTCAAAGCGATTGGCGAAGGCGTGACCACGCTGCAAGTCGGCCAGCGCGTGATCGGTTCATGTGGTTGGGGCGGGATGCGCGAAGAGATGGCGCTCGAAGCTGGACGCTGCATCCCAATCCCGGACACAGTTCCATTTGACGAGGCCGCCGCCTTCGTGATGACCTATGGCACGTCTTATTATGCGCTGAAGGACCGCGCCGACCCAAAACCGGGCGAGAAATTGCTGGTCCTAGGTGCAGCTGGCGGCGTCGGGATCGCAGCGGTGGAACTTGGCAAGGCGATGGGCCTTGAAGTGATTGCCGCCTGCTCGACCCAGGAAAAAGTCGATTTCTGTCTCTCCAAAGGTGCTGATAAAGGTCTTATCTATGAACGCGGCGAGCTTGATCGCGCCCAGCAAAAAGCCTTCTCAAACCAAATCAAAGAGGTGAGCGGCGGCGGCGTCGATATCATTTATGATGGCGTCGGCGGCAATTATGCTGAGCCAGCTGTGCGCGCGATGAATTGGGAAGGCCGCTTCCTGGTGATCGGCTTCCCGGCAGGCATTCCAAAGATCCCGCTCAATCTGACCTTGCTTAAATCGTGCGATATTCGCGGCGTCTTCTGGGGGGCAGCGGTCGCGCGCGATCCAGCCGCCAACCAGCAAAACCTGGCTGAGATGTTCGCCATGTACCAAGAGGGCAAGATCAAACCACACGTGTCTGAAACCTTCCCTCTCGAACGCGGCGGCGAGGCGATCCAATACCTGATCGACCGCAAAGCCTTAGGCAAAGTGGTGGTCACCGTTTAGACCATATGGCGCGTCGAAATCGTCATCGATGAGATTCGCATCTGCTAAAATCGCGAGGGCGGGGTCAATTGCGGGCCGGTACTTTTTCCAGCGGTTCACGGCGCCAGCGTAAATCGGTTTCCGAACTTGCGTCGCGCTCGCTGTCGCAACCGGAGCGTCATTTTCGTAGAACTGCAAACATGCCTCTTCAAACGGCAGGTGCACGAA
>JBCBQS010000174.1:0-6398 GCA_039820085.1 Pseudomonadota bacterium | reverse complement strand
GGCGCTCATGGGCAAACGGTCTCAAGTGAAAATGCGTCTGGTTTAAGGCAGACAAGATTAACTTTGAGAGTTTGCGGACTTTAGGTTTATGGCGCGTGAATGAGATGGCACGCATGCCCAAAAAAAGCCCGGTCAAGCGAAACGATCGACCGGGCTAACTTGATGTGCGGTTGCCGCCTTAGGCTGTCGGCAATGTGTAGTCTTTAAAGATCTCGCGTAGTTTCAGCTTGTTGATCTTGCCCGTGGCGCCGAGTGGGATCTCTTCGATGAAGGCGACATCGTCTGGCGTCCACCATTTGGCAATCTTGCCCTCAAGCTGACCCAATACCTCTTCTTTCGAGGGCGTTTCACCTGGCGCCGATTGAATGATGAGAAGCGGACGCTCGTCCCATTTAGGATGGTAGATACCGATCGCCGCTGCGTTCGCGACTTTCGGGTGGCCAACAGCAATGTTCTCAATATCAATTGAACTGATCCATTCACCGCCGGATTTGATCACGTCTTTGGCGCGGTCGGTGATCTGCATCGTGCCGTACTGATCAATATTGGCGACATCTCCGGTATCGAAGAAGCCGTCTTCATCGAGCACGTTGCCGCCATCACCCTTGAAGTAACCGCCGGCAATTGCCGGACCGCGAACAACCAAGCGTCCGGCGGCCTCACCATCCCATGGCAGGTCTTTGTTCTCATCATCGACGATTTTAAGCTCGACGCCGAAGGGCGGGCGACCTTGCTTGAGTTTTTGGCCCATGCGGGTGTCGATATCAGCGTCCATCAGATGCGGTGGCAGCGATCCAAGTGTACCGAGTGGGCTGGTTTCTGTCATGCCCCAAGCATGGATCACATCGACTTCATACTCAGTCTCAAAAGCGCGCAAGATGGCTTCTGGAATGGCAGAGCCACCGATCAAAACTTTGCGCAGGTGCGGCAGCTTGAGATTGTTCTCGCGCAAATAGGTCAGTAGGCCGAGCCAGACTGTTGGCACAGCGGCGGTGATCGTAACTTTCTCTGTATCGAGCAGCTCATAAATACTGGCACCGTCCATTTGCGCGCCCGGCATGACCATATTGGCCCCGGTCGCGGGGCAAGCGAAGGCGAGCCCCCATGCGTTGGCATGGAACATCGGAACGACTGGCAAGACAACATCGTCAGCCCCCATCCCCATGGCATCTTTCGACATGGTGATCAGCGTATGCAAGACGTTTGAACGGTGTGAGTAAAGCACGCCTTTTGGGTTGCCTGTGGTGCCGGACGTGTAGCAAAGGCCGCAGGCGGTTTCTTCCGGGAAATCGCCCCAGCTTGCGGTTAGCGGTTTGCCAGCGATCCATTCGTCAAAGGCAATCGCACCGACTGAGTTTTCGGGTAAGTCGTCTGCGCCAGCGAAAATGACGAACGTTTTGACGGTCTTTAGGTGATCCTTCACCGCTTCGACGATCGGCAAGAACGTAATGTCGAAGATCAGAATTTTGTCTTCGGCATGGTTGGCGATCCATGCGATTTGCTCAGGGTGCAAACGCGGATTGATCGTGTGCAGCACCGCGCCGATCCCCATCGTGCCGTACCATGCCGCCATATGGCGGGCCGAGTTCCAACCGAGCGTCGCAACCCGGTCGCCGAGTGTGATACCCGCTTCGATCAGTGCGCCGGAAACCTGTTTCGACATATCGAATAGCTCGCCATATGAAGTGCGAACAATATGACCCCCGACACGGCGGGTGATGATTTCGCGGGTCGGGTTGATCCGCTTGGCGTGCTCGAGAATTTTATTACTGGTCAGCTGCCAGTCTTGCATGATGCCTTGCATCGGTTTCCTCCATAAAACTGTCGTGTATTCGCCCCTTACGGGGCCTGTGGAATGTTGTAGGTTGCCCATATCATCTCGGCAAGAATCGAAAGTGCAAAACAATGAAAAGATGGCTTCTGTCCGCAGCAACGACTTGCCTTCTGGTCTTGGCCGCGTGCCAAGCCGAGCAAGCGGAAAACGATGATCCATCCATCACCAAGTCTCAGGACGGGATGATCGAAATACGCTCTAGGGGTGATACAGATTTGTTTGAACTATGCGATCAAGTCGGTGGTTGTACTGCGGTACTCAGACAACCCACTTACCAGTTAGGGCCGTTACCCGCATTTTTTGATTGTGTGCGAGAAACTGGCGGACTTTTGATTGCATCGCATCGCGCAGGGCCTGCGCCAGGTTATCCTGAGAATGCGCTGGAGACGCTTCAATATGCCACCAGCCAAGGCTTAATCATCCATGAGATTGACGTCGCTGAAAGCCGTGATGGTGTTCTGTTTCTGATGCATGATCGCAGTTTGGGACGAACCACGACGGGCGGCGGTGCTGTCGCAGATACAGATTGGGCGACGATTGAGACTCTAAATTTGAAAGACAATTCGGGTCAGACCACTGCGTTCACACCGCCAAAACTGACAGATGTATTACTTTGGGCAAAGCAATCGGGCGCGATCGTTGAACTCGACAAAAAACCGACGACGAGTTTCCGCAACATCGTTTCGCTGGTTCGCGCCGCCGAGGCGGAGGACAATGTTGTGCTCATCACCTACAATGACAACCAAGCCATAGAGGTGGCTAATCTTGCCCCTGACTTAATGATGACCGCAGGCATAGACAGCCGCGCGCATCAAGAAGAGCTCGAGGCGGCAGGCGTTGATTTTGACAATGTGATTGCCTGGCTCGGTATTCGCGAACCGAATCCACGTGCGTTTGAAGCGATCGGTAATCGCGGGGTGGAAACCGCTTTTGGGACGCTTGGCCGCCCTGGTGAAAGACTAGACGATCAATATATCGCGGACGGCGATCTCAGCGAGTTTCAAGATCTCGTCGATGGCGGACTGACTTTACTGGCCACCGATGAGCCCTATCTCGTCGCCGACTATCTTACCGCTGATGATGACGTCGCGACGACCTGTGGGGTCCGCTAAAGAACAAATCTTGCTTGTTCGTTTGAGCTGATAAACTCGACCATCTCGTCATAGGAGGCGCGTTCGAGTGTGGCCATCGCCTCAACGCGTTTGCCGTGTGAGCGGGCTGCATCGAAGCTTGTATTCGCATGATTAAGGGCAGAGGCGTAAAACTCCATACGGCGTGTTTCTCGCTCCGGACGCAATCCTTCCAGCATGGCACGCACACCGACCGCGATAATCGCGAATGTGATGGCGAGCGAGCTGAGCACGGGCCAGCCAACTGGAAAGCCTGACCAGACAGCGCTGACGAGGGCCACGAAGTTCGCCATGAATGCTAAGATCACCAGAATATAGCTGAAATTGCCGAGCATATGCAGCTGTTTAGCCGGTGAAGACCAAAACGCACCATCCGCCGAGAGCACGTAATTGGTATACTGAATTTGGCCGAGCATTCGGGTCTCTTCGTAAGCGCGGTAGAGCTCGTATAGGGCGTCTTTGTGCTCTGCGCTCGTTTTACGTTGCGCTTCCTTTGCCCAAGTTTCGTCAATCCAAAAGGCGTTTTTGGCGGTTGGATCAGCAACGCTTTGACCGGAGAATGCTGCGGCTGAAGAGATCGTGTACTTGGCGTATTCGCTTCCAATTTGATCAATAAAGGCGCGCTGGAACCGCTTGAACGCAACCGATCGTTTGCCGAGCCATTCATGCCGTCCATTGCCGGTTGTCGCGATCTCAGCGATTTCTGCTGAGTGAGCGATTAGGTATTGCGCATGCCACTGACGCAAGCGTTCCGTGATGAGCCTTTTCTGCAGCCAGCTGCGTTTAATGCGACCAAAACCCAAACCGAGATTGCCAAAGAACAGTGCCAGGAAGCCGATCACTGCGCCGGCAATCGTTAGATACTGAAACATAATCTCGTATTCGATCGTATTCGACCAAATGCCTTTGACCAATGGTTCAGCTGGGAACGTAAGCAGCGAAAGGGTCGCAAAAACTAAGGCCGCAAAGCCAATGCGCCGCGATGTGTTTTTGGCGGCAACTGCGGCTGAGTCGACCTCTCGAAACGCATCTCTCAATTCTGAATTATCGAGCGCGAAGAAAACTCTTGGGTACGATTTTTCAGCCAGGATGAGGTCAGACTCTGACAAAAGAAGCTCGTCATTGAACCGAAAACTCATCTCAACTAGTCCCCCAACGCCGACCCAAACAAACACGGATCATGGATCCTGCGCAAGAAGCGATCGGCTTAACGCCTGAAAATATGCCAGTTTTCGAACGCTTGGCATTCTGCGGTGCTCGGAGGATTTGGCTTTTGCTGAGCGCTTTTCTGTGCCACTCGTAAAATGTGTGGGCAGATTAACCTTAAAATGGTGGAGCCTCCGGGGACGATGCCAGATATTTTTCTTTCCTATAGCCGGGCTGATCGCCCGAAAGCCCAAACCCTTGCGCAGGCTTTGGAAGCGGAAGGATTGACGGTTTGGTGGGATAAAGTTCTTCGCGCAGGACAGACCTATGATGAGGTGACCGAGACTATGTTGCGCGAGGCGAAAGTCACGATCGTGCTTTGGTCAGAAACTTCCGTCAAATCGAAATGGGTCAGGGCTGAAGCAACGCTTGGGCAACGGTATTGCGAATTTGTTCCGGCCATGATTGAGGAAGCTGAGCGTCCGATCATGTTCGAGCTGGTTCAAACGGCCGACCTGATTGGCTGGGACGGTGACCGCGCCGATCCGCGTTGGAACGGATTTGTTGAAGACGTTAAGCGCTCGCTTGAAAAAGCAAAATCGAGCGCTCCAGCGCCTTCTGGTCAATCGCAGGAAACAGAAGCGTCTGCCACATCCCAAACGTCAGTCCCAAAGAAGAAAAAGTCGTCTATCCCCCTGCCACTCCTTCTTGGCCTCATTCTACTCGGGGGTGGCGGGTATTATGGATATCAAACGCTCATCGTTGACGGTGAGCTTGATGTCGGGAGCTTTATCGAAAGTATCCAAGCGTCGCCAGCCTGCGACCTCTGTCCGGATATGGTTCGGATTGAGGGCGGGTCGTTCACGATTGGCTCGCCAGTCACAGAGCGCGGCCATTCTGGAACTGAGCAGCCGCAAACCGAGATTACCATAAAACCGTTTTGGATCAGCAAGACGGAAGTCTCTCGGTCGCAATGGGATACTTGTGTTGGCGCAGGCGCGTGTCGCGCCGCGCTTGGTGGCGGTGAGGGTGGTTTGCCAGTCATCGGCGTGAGCTTCGAAGATGCTTTGGCTTACACCATTTGGCTGAGCGAGACGAGCGGTCAGGTTTATCGACTGCCGAGCGAAGCGGAGTGGGAATACACTGCGCGCGGCGGCACTCAAACCATGTTCTGGTGGGGTGACACCTATCCGGGCGGCGGCATTGTCACTGGAGCCATGCAAGACGTTGGCACTTTGCCTGAAAACCCATTCGGTGTGTCCGGAATGCTCGGCAATGTCCGCGAGTGGGTCGCTGATTGCTACACCAATAATTACAACTCGATCCCGACCGATGGTCGTGCCGCGCAAAGTGGAGACTGTAGCCGACGTGTGGTGCGCGGCGGGTCTTTTCGAGACGGGGCTGCTGAGCACCGCGCCGCCAACCGCGCCCGATACCGTAGCTCAATTCGCGAACTGTCTCTCGGCTTTCGCGTGGTTGCAGAGCAGCCTTAAGACGCGCTCAGGACCTCGATTTCGACAAAGCGGTTGAGCGGTTGATCGACATCATCGCCAGTTTCGATGGCGAGTTGCGATTCTCCCAAACCTTCCGCAGTGATGACATTGGCTGCGACACCGCGATCGACATACCAAGCCGCGATGAGCTCTGCGAAACGAGCGGTTTCCTGAAGGTTTTGGGTCTCAGACCCAAGCGTGTCAGAATACGCACGAATGACGATGCCTTCGACCTCATCGACGCCCTCAAGCGATCGGAGCAGCTCAGCCTCGTAAGGCGTAAGATCAAGATCGGTATAGTCGAGCACATAGAGTTGCGTGAGCGTTGGTAAGGCTTGCGGGACAAAGATCGGCTCTGGTGGCGCTGGCATGGACCGAGATTCCAAAGACGGTGTGATTTCCGGTTGTTCTCCTGGCCCCACTGGACCTGCCGTGGGGAATGCATCGCGCCGAAGCTTACACGCCTGCTGTCCTGGCGACAGATCGGAATTGACGCGATAATATTGCGCACCATCAGGCTCGTCGCCAAACCTGGCCACTTCTAGCGCGCGATCTTGTGGCAGTGTTTCACCAATCGTGCACATCATATCCCAAAGGATGGTTGGGTTATCTGAATAATAATTGTGCCCGACTCCGAACAGCTCCGTTGTCACGACGGTCGCGTCGATGGTTTGATAATTTTGATCGGTGCGAATGTACGGACGGTTGGTATCAGTGTCGCCAAGACGCTTCTTGCGATTGACGAGGTTTGATACGTGCAAAGCGCGGTCGGTGTCTGACGTATAGATTGTCACA
>JBCBQS010000173.1:0-6435 GCA_039820085.1 Pseudomonadota bacterium | reverse complement strand
AATGTTTTTCATCGACAGACGGACTTTCCCACGATCATCAAAGCCCTCAAGATGATCAAAGAAATCGTGGCCGAGCCTGAAGTCGGGGAGATCTACGAAGGTAAAGTCGTTTCGATCAAAGACTTCGGCGCTTTCGTGAATTTCTTCGGACCGAAGGATGGTCTTGTGCACGTCTCGCAGATGGCGAACGAACGTATTGGTCATCCGAAAGATGTCGTCTCTGAAGGTCAGCAGGTTTATGTCAAACTGATGGGCTTTGATGATCGTGGGAAAGTCCGTCTGTCGATGAAAAACATTGACCAAGAAACAGGAAAAGAAGTCGCGCCTGAGCCGGCCGAGTAGCTTTTTTCTGCTTTAAATCGAACATATTAGAGAAGCCGCTCCAGACTGGAGCGGCTTTTTTCATGCCATATTGCTCCGGTTAAAGATGATTAACCATCCGATTTCGGACAAAATGTATTGACATATATCTGTCATATTAGGTAGATGATCGGCATGTTACAAAAATATGACATGGTTAAATCCTCCACGCTGCTAGCTGTTGCGGCCGTTGGGGGGGCTTTATTTGCAGGGTCCGTGCATGCCTCTGAGAGCGATTGCAACTTAGGCAATGGCTACGATTTAGGTGTTTCAGCTTATGTCGCAGAGGCGGAAACGTGCATCCGTCAAGCGGACAATTTTGAAGCAACAATTTCCGCTGGCTTATTTGATGCGATCAATCAAGAACGCGTCGCGAATGGGCTGGCGCCGCTGAACCGGCGCGCGTCGCTTGATATGGCGGCAAAGTCTCACGCGCTTGATATGTCGGTCCGGATTTATGCGGACCATCTTGATCAAGAGGGGCGGGATCACCTTCATCGAATCCGTGCGTTTGACCGCACCATGTTGGTCGGTGCGTCAGGGTCTAACATTACGGTCAGCAAGTCGGCTGCGGATGTGTCAGAGGTCCATGCGAAAATCAAACAGGATGCTTATAGCGCCGAGAACATCCTGCGCGACAGCTTTACCGATGTCGGAATCGGCGTCGTCGAAGAAGCAGGCCAATACTATGTGGTTGAAGTCTTTGCGGGTGCAGAAGGCGACTTGAAACAAGCGCTTCCTGTGACGGCGACCGGCTCAGCGCCGCTCCGCATGGAATTTGCCAATCGAAATCAACGCTTGGTGGCTTGGGGTCTGACGGATTCGACATCAGGCGAAGTCCTGGTGCGTGGATCTGTGCCACGCGTGCGATATAGCAGCCTTGATGGTGCCGATGCCTCATTGAACGTGGTCGTTGGTCAAGGCAATAGAAGCTATGTGCTTAAAGGGCCGCTTGTGAACGGGCAGAATTAGGCCGAAATCGGCACTGAATTCAAAGAACGCCAGGCTTTGAAAGCTTGGCGTTTTTTCTACCTTTCATTTCCCCATTCCATACCCATCGACTTTTTCATCCAGTCAGCGAAGGTCGCAGGCTTTTGCAGCGCTTGGGGATCGAGCGACCCATACCAGACGATTGGGCCATCCTTTGCCTCGAGCCGGACACCACTGATCCGCTGATCGCTGCCCCAATTGCCATATTCGGTTTTGGGATCGAGCAAGAGCATGACCTGTGTTCCACCCTGACCATTTTCATCTGCGCCAAAAACGAGGCCATAGACGCGTTCACGGCCAAAGAAGCCGGATGAGTGGGCTTGGCGTTTTCCATTCAGCAGAACTTCGTCCCACATCAGATTTCGACGCCACTGCAAAACGTGCATATCGTCGCCCTGGACGATCTTGATATCGACTTGATGTAAACCGAGGCGGACGATTTCTGCATGCATGGGAGGACTCCTTCTTATTGATAAACAATAATCTTCTGTCATGCGAAAGTCAACAAAAAAGCCCGAAGCGATGGCTCCGGGCTCTCATTCTAGAGTCACAAGGTCCCTTATTCGCTCATCGCGGTCACGGTCGCGGTGCCGGTTGTGCCGTCGGTCAGGGTGTAGCTCGAGGATTCCCCAACGGCTTGGGCGACGCTGTCAAATACCCCGCAGACCTCGCCTTGTTCTGGGATATCAACACAGAGCTTTCTCGCGTCTTCGTCCCACGTATAGGGCGCGCTGATTTCGCCCATGGTCGCCATGCCGGTGTCCTGATCGAAGGTCCATTCCTGTGTGGGGCCATCATCACTGGCGAACGACACGGTGATCGATGCGGCAAAGGCCGGCGCGGCGAGTAATCCTGCAGCAAGCGCTGCGGTGACAAACTTTTTCATGAGACCATCCTCCCAAAGGGTTATGCCGCTCCAATCCATCCGGCGGCTGCGGTATGGTTAACAAAAGATGACCTGTGGAGCAAACGCGAGCCTATGATCGCTCTGACACGGACAGAACGTTTCCATCAGGATCCTTGAACCAAAGAATGCGCGCGCCGCCATCTGGGCTCGTCCATACACCGTTCTCGTCCTGGCCCATGCCTTCGAAAACTGAGAACTCGACACTCTTTTCGCTCAGCGCGGCGTGGGCCGCCTTGATGTCCGGGACTTGCCAATCAAGTACGGTGAAGGGAAGCGGTGTATGATTGGGCACTTTGGAGAGGCGCAGCTCGGTCCCTGAGAGTTGATAGACAAGTGCGAACGGGTCATCAGCCTGCAAAGTCAGCCCGAGTGTGCCTTCATAAAACGATCGCGCCACCTCTGGCTGAGAGGTGGCGAGAAAAACAGTTGGTTTTGATATTGATAGGTCCAATTTTCCCTCCCTGGTCTTGCGCCATCATCGGGCAAGACCTGAGAAGGTCAATGACTTCTATTGACCGGCAAAGCGCAAGAAGCGATTGCGCAGGTCTTTGTCGGTTTTGAATACACCGGTAAATTGCGTCGTGATCGTCGCGACATTCTTATGGTGAACTCCGCGTGTGGTCATGCATTGGTGCTTTGCGTCAACGAGGATCGCGACCCCCGCAGGTTGTAAGGCATCCGTGATGCAATCTGCGATCTGTGCCGTCATGGTTTCCTGCGTTTGCAGACGCTTCCCGAAAATCTCAACCACACGTGCAATTTTAGAAATCCCAACGACTTGGTGTGTTGGCATATAGGCAACGTGCGCTTTGCCGAGGATCGGAACCATGTGGTGTTCACAGTGGCTTTCCACGTCGATATCTTTGAGCATGACAATATCGTCATAGCCTTGAACATCTTCAAACGTGCGCGACAATTCTGCGACCGGATCCATGTCGTATCCAGCGAAAAACTCTTGGTAGGCTTTCACAACGCGTTTGGGCGTGTCGATCAAGCCCTCGCGGCGCGGATCGTCCCCTGCCCACGCGAGAAGCGTGCGGACGGCGTCCATCGCTTCGTCCATGCTGGGGCGCTTGATTTCATCAGCGCGCTCAATTTCGTCTTTTGGTGTGATGGCATCCATAGCCATTATGCAATTCCTTAGTCTGAGGGACGGAGGTCGAGCCGTATCTGCGGTGAACCATTCAAGGACCCTGCCAGATCTGGACTTAACGCCCGCCCGGAGTGTTTACCCTCAGGGCGATGACGATAACATAGTGGCGAATTCCACAAGTTACCAGACTCTTCTTACGGCACCGATGCCGAGTTGGATGTGACGATTAATCATAAAATCGTGAGACACTCGGAATATCTTTGAGTTGAGCCATAATCTTGTCGTACGCGCAATACGAGTGTTCTGCAAGCGATCTGAGGTATGGAATAAAACTTGCTGCTAATTCAGCGTTCGCGCGGTACGCAAGCTTGGAAGCCTGACCATGGTCAACCCATCATCCGGTCCTGTCAAAATCGATATTATTCTCCCGGCCTATAATGCCGAGGAGACGCTGACCCGTGCGGTTGAGTCAGTGATTCACCAAGACCTGCTTGGGCAATTGATCATCGTCGATGACTGCTCTGCGGACACAACGCGGCACGTGATTGAAACCCTCGCAGCCACACATGCGAAAGTGACACCGGTCTTGCTCGACGAGAATGTCGGACCGGCTGAGGCCCGCAATCTGGGCTTACAAAAGAGCACTGCAGCATGGGTCACCTTGTTGGATTCAGACGATTGGATGGACCCAACTCGTCTCGAAACAATGCTGAGACATGCGGAAAACTTCGGCGCCGATATTGTTGCCGACGATATCTACATGCATCGCGAAACAGAACCGGCCGTCTGTATATGGTCTAAAGAAGCGTTCGAGCCTTTCTTCATCGACGCGCCTTTCTTTGCTCAAATGAACATCGCGCAGTACGCAGGTTCGACCCGAGAATTTGGATACATGAAGCCGTTGTTTCGCTCTGAGGTGCTCAAACGTTTCGATGCGCCGTGGCGTCGCTCGCTTCGGATCATGGAAGATTATGACCTTTACTTGCGCTGCTTGGTGGCTGGCGATCGGTTCTTATTCACCCCGCGCGCGGGATATCATTATGACCGAGGAAACGCGTCGCGAGCGTTTCGTCCGCAAAATCTGCGCACCATTGTCGACATTGATCGTGAGATTGCTGCGGCGTCACACGATCCCCGGACCCGGCAATGGGTCGGGAAACATGCAGATGATTTCGAAGCTCTATTGCTCTGGGTCAGCATTTTTGGAGACAAGCAACTCGCAGCCGTGCCGCACGCGGTGTGGCGCTCAATGATGCGCCCGCGCATTGGCGCCATCTTGGGTCGCCGGCTATGGCGGCGGCTGCGGGGCATGTCGCCCGATCAGGTTTTCTCGCGCAACATCCCGACAAATTCGCCCGCACATCGCACGCAATGAGGCGAACACTTCGGCTCTAATCGCCGTCCATACGCAGCGCTGCGACGAAGGCTTCTTGCGGAATTTCAACTTTGCCGAACTGACGCATGCGCTGCTTACCAGCCTTTTGTTTTTCCAGCAGTTTTCGCTTTCGCGTCGCATCGCCGCCATAGCATTTCGCGGTTACATCTTTGCGCAAAGCTGAAATGGTTTCGCGGGCAATAATGCGTCCACCGATCGCGGCTTGGATTGGGATTTTGAACATTTGACGCGGAATGAGGTCTTTTAAGCGTTCGCACATTTGGCGGCCTCGCCCTTCGGCCCGGGCGCGATGTACGAGCATGGCCAGGGCGTCAACGGGTTCGTCATTGACCAGAATGTTCATTTTGACGAGATCCTCCGCCCGGTGACCAACGATCTCATAATCAAAGCTCGCATAGCCACGCGACATGGATTTCAAGCGATCATAAAAATCAAACACAACCTCATTGAGCGGCAGCTCGTATTTCACCAAAGCGCGTCCGCCGACATAAGAGAGTTCCTTTTGAATACCTCGTCTATCCTGACAGAGTTTCAAAATGGAACCTAGGTATTCATCCGGGGTGTAAATCGTCGCTTCAATCCACGGCTCGCGGATTTCAGCGATCTTTACGACGTCTGGCATGTCGGCTGGATTGTGTAATTCTATGTCGGACCCGTCCGTCATGGTCATTTCGTAGACCACACTTGGCGCCGTCGCGATCAGATCGAGATCAAACTCTCGGCTGAGACGCTCTTGAATGATCTCGAGGTGCAGCAGCCCTAAAAAGCCACAGCGAAAGCCCATGCCTAGCGCTGCCGACGTTTCCATTTCCCAGGTGAAGCTCGCATCATTTAAGCGCAACTTGCCCATCGCCGCGCGCAGATCATCAAAATCAGCTGCGTCGACAGGGAACAGGCCGCAAAACACCACGGGTTGTACTTCTTTATAGCCGGGCAAAGCGTCAGTCGTGCCGCCCTTCTCTGTGGTTATCGTGTCTCCGATCGCACAATCAGCGACCTCTTTGATCGACGCCACGAGGAATCCGACCTCGCCTGGGCCGAGCTCGTCTACATCTGTCGGTTTCGGCTTGAAAACGCCGACCCGATCAATGTCATAGGTCGCGCCAGTCTTCATCATCCGGATCTTCATTTTCTTTTTTAAGATCCCATCATGCATCCGCACAATCACGACCACGCCGAGATACGGGTCGTAATAGGCATCGACCAGGGCCGCCTTAAGCGGCTTATCCGCGTCGCCTTGGTCTGGCGCGGGCAACCGCTCAACAATCGCTTCGAGCACGTCGTCAATGCCGAGCCCCGTTTTGGCTGAGATTTCAACCGCTTCTGATGCGTCGAGGCCGATAATATCTTCGATTTGATCCTTCACACGCTGCGAGTCGGCCGCCGGCAGATCAATCTTGTTGAGGACCGGTACGATCTCATGATCCTGGTCAATCGCTTGATAGACATTGGCGAGGGTTTGAGCCTCAACCCCTTGGCTTGCATCCACGACCAAGAGCGATCCCTCGCACGCAGCGAGGCAGCGGCTGACCTCATAGGAGAAGTCGACATGGCCCGGTGTGTCCATGAGGTTCAGCGTATAAGTCTCACCATCCTTCGCGGTATAATCGAGCCGAACGGTTTGCGCTTTAATCGTAATCCCACGCTCTTTCTCGATATCCATGGAATCGAGAACTTGTTCGGACATTT
>JBCBQS010000172.1:0-6479 GCA_039820085.1 Pseudomonadota bacterium | reverse complement strand
CTCACCGAAGATGAGATCGCTTCAGCCACCACTCCGGATTGGCGCGAGGTCGCACCAGACAATCTGATCCTTATTGAAACGGTGCATGGCGACATTGTCGTCGAGCTCAATCCTGATTTCGCACCCAATCATGCCAATCAGTTTCGGCAACTGGTGCGCGAAGATGTATACAATGGAACACGCTTCTATCGGGTAATTGACGCGTTCGTTGCCCAAGGTGGCTTACAAGATGACGAATTGATCGAGCCTTTCCCAAACCTTGAGAATGAAAACGATCGTCCTCTATCCAACGCGCCTTTCGTAGACCTCGGCAATGCGGATCTGTTCGCCCCAGTCGTCGGCCATATTGACGGGTTTGCCGTCGGTCGGTCTGAAACGCTCGGGACAGAGTGGCTGCTGCATTGCCCAGGTGCGCTTGCGATGGCGCGCAACAATGATCCCGATAGCGGCGGGACCGAGTTTTACATCGTGCTTGATGCGCAGCGCTATCTCGATCGGAACTTGACCGTCTTCGGGCGCGTGATTGATGGCATGCAGTATGTTCAAAAACTAAAACGCGGCGTTCGCGCCATCGAAAGCGGTGTGATTCAAGCCCCAGAGGTTGGGGATGAAATTCTCTCAATGACCGTTGCCGCCGATATGGATGTTGCGATCCGTCCAAATTACCAAGTTCAGGCCATGCCAAGCCAAGCCTTTGAAGACGCAAAACGCGCCAGTCGGGTCCGCGAAGAGGCGTTTTTCTATCGCAAACCTCCGGAAGTCTTGGATGTTTGCGGATTTAACGTGCCGGTTCAGAAACGGACCGCTTCCACAGACTAACTCGCCAAGCGCCCGCGCAGTTCAACTGTAGAGACATGCCCTGCCGCGCGAGACATAAGCGCGTCCGCGACCGTAGCCACCAATTCCGGACCCGCGATCGGTTTCTTCAAAGCGCGGTCGGCACCCGCAGCGAGACACGCTTGGCGGTGTCCATCGCTCACATCTGCGGTCAGCGCAATGATGGGGGTGGCGGCATTTTTACCGCCAGGGCGCCGTAAGCTCTGAATAAACTGAAGTGCTTTTCCGTCTGGCAGATGCAGATCCGTTAAGATGGCTTGGAACTGGTTGAGCGCGGTGTAAGAGGTCGCCGCATGCAGCGTACCAGCATGGTGCACCGTCCATCCCGCATGCTCGAGGGCATTGATGACGACCATCGCTGAGGCTTCGTGGTCTTCCACCAAAAGGATGTCTCCGAGCTCAAACTTGCCCCGGCGGGGTACAGGCGAGTCAAATTTGCGCGCCGCATCGTGGCGAGCCGGTTCGACAGGGATCGACAATGTGAAGACACTGCCCGTTTTTGCTGGGTTGTCTGCGTGGGTCAGTTGGCCTCCAAGCGCTTTGGCGAGTGCCTGAGAAATCGTCAGGCCCAATCCCCAACCTTTTACGCCATCAATCTCTGGTCCTTTTTCAAAGACCTGCATGAACCGCTCGCGCTGTTTTTCGGAAAGGCCACGTCCGGTGTCTGTGACCGACAAGTTCAGCATCTGGGCCTGGCCGATCGACTGGGTCGACAGGGTGACAGAGACCTCACCCTCACGGGTGAATTTCAGTGCGTTGGAGACAAGATTATTCGCAATTTGCCGGATCCGGCCCTGATCTGCGACCACTTGATGTGGGCCGTCTGGTATAAAGGCCACCCGCAAAGATAGGCCGCGGCGGGAGGCTTCAGTCCCCCACAAACGCTTCAGATCCGAAGCAATCTCAGTGAGGTCCGTATCATCGTTCCGAAGTGTGAGCTTTCCTGCCTCAAGGCTCGCATAGTCCAATGTATCGGTCAGGATTCGATCCAGGGTTTGGCTTGACCGGACGATTGTTTGGGCGACGTCTTTCTCATAATCGTCGCGAATCCGATTGGTGAGCATTTCCGACAAGCCCATGATCGCTGTCAAAGGCGTGCGGATTTCGTGCGCCAGCGTCCCAAGCAAAGGGGTTTGCTCACGTATCTGAACGGACGGTGCGGGCATCGGACGGGCCGAGGTTTTGGTCTCTACGAGCGATGCCATCAGCGCTTCTTGGAGCTTGGTTGGACTAAGCACGCCCTTAAACCGCTTGTCCTCCACAATAATGCATCCGCGCGACCAAATCTTCTCAATCTGATCGCCCAGTTTGGCAGCGAACTCTTCGACCGACGTCTCCGCCTTCAAGATCAAAGCCCGCGCCGACACCAAGTCGCCAATCGGAAGTTGAGACTGGTTGCTCGCCCCAGCACTGACGGCAAACTCAAAAGCAAGAGTCCGGCTAATAAGACCGGCCGGACGTTTATCTCGAACGAGAATGTAATGACCCGCTGACGGATCATTCTGAAACAACTCTACGACTTGCGAGAGTGAGGCAGTCGCCGAAATTGGTCGCGCTTTCTCGACAAATTCGCCCAGGCAAATCGTCATTACTGTCCCTCATACTCTACGTTCAAGTATGAGAAAATGCCCGCAATTCCTTTACGGCTTGCAAATCAAACGAATTTTTTTGTTATTTGATCTCACTGTGGTGCGATACGATCTTGCTGACCAGCCCGTATTTGACCGCCTCTTCGGCGCTCATCCAGTGATCTCGGTCCGTATCTTCCACGATTTTTTTGAGTGATTGGCCTGTCGCTTCGGCGAAGATTTTGTTCAGACGCTCACGCATCCGTACAATTTCTCTGACTTGAATTTCGACATCCGATGCCTGTCCGCCGACGCCGCCGCGGGGTTCATGAAGCAAGAAGCGTGTGTTCGGCAAGGCAAAGCGATTTTCTTTCTTCGCCGCTGAATAGATAAGCGCTCCAGCACTTGCGACCCAGCCAGAGCCTAAGACTTTGACCGGCGCGCCGACAAACTTAATCATGTCATGGATCATATCGCCGGACTCAACATGTCCGCCCGGCGAAGAAATCACCAAGAGGATTGGGTCAGAACTGTCTGACGAGAGTGCCAATAGGCGTTCGCAAACGCGGCGGGCAAGTTTATCATCAACACCGCCTGTGAGCATAATTGTGCGAGCATTAAACAGCGCTTCTTCCAGAAACGCGTTTGGTTCGCTCATGGGGTTGGCTTCGTTTTCATCATCGAGGCGTGTCATGCAGTCTCCGCAAATTCCTTCGACCACGATGTGATGTGCCCGGGGCTCATGGTCAAGCAGCAAAGTGCCTAATTTGTGTGGGTAACGGTTAACCCGAGAATCTCGACCACCTCTTCCGGTGTTGGGTCTTGGTCTAGGCCGTCAAACATAGCTTCAGTAATCGGGCTTGGCGGGTCCGACGCAAACTCAAGCGTTCCGCCCGCTTCCAGATAGCTTGCGACGGCATCAATCCAGTCCGCGGCAGGTGGAAATTCCGCTGCCGCTGCACTTGAACCCATGCGCGTCATGGTGCCGAGATAGGTCCGCATTTGCGCCGGCTCCATATTGCCGAGCATCGCACCCCAACCTTCGTCCGGGTATTCTTTGCCGAGCGCATGGGCGAAGCCAAACAGCTTGTCATAACCACCTTTGTCTTCTTCAAACCAGCGCGCCCCGCGAAATGCAAACGCACTCCTGAACGCCTCTTCAAACGCCACTTCGCGGTCATCTGACTCAAATGCGGCTTGTAACGCGTCATAGATCGGCAAAGAGATCGCCAAGTTCAGCTCACTGCGGCTAAAACCGTCCGAATCCCACCGCAGAGCAAAATCGGTCGGTCCCGTATCAGCCTCCCAACTCGCACTTATTGAAGCATTAAAGGGGACCTGATCGAGCCCATGCTCGGGCAAAAGTTGAATCGCTTTGGCGACACCTTCACGGACAAGTTCAAATTGAGCAGCTTCTTCTTCATCCATAGGTTCAATCGAACTTTCGTTTACAAACGTCTCGAACAAGACATAGAAGAAGTCGGTGAGCTCACCTGTATTCAAGGTCGCTCCAGTCATTCCCATATTCAGATCGCTTGGGATCAGCCATTCAAAGCTGTCACCATTGAAATAGGCACTCTCGGCGGTGAGGATGGTTTTATCATCTAGCTGAGAGACATAGTCGGTGACGCGCCAAGCCCCCAGACTCATCAAGTCTCTTTCAGCCATCGAGGGCAGCTCTGATCGAACAAGGTAGCCCATCAGTTTATTCAGCCTGAGATCACTTATTTCAGATGTCGCGTAACTTTCTGTCTGCGCCATCGAAAAGCCTGCTGGAAAGCCAGAGAAAGAGATCACTTCGCCTGGGGCCATCGCATCGGTATAGGCATTCGTCTGGGTGCCGGAATACCCCCAAATCAAACTCTTTCCGAGATCAAAGCCGCGTAAACCTTCAGCAGCCGCGACTTCGTAGGTAAAGGACGCGGTCGATTCTGCCCCTGGTTGACGGATTTCAAACGCGACATCCGTGTCGAATGAAACGCTCTTCTCGACACCAAGTGACCGGCTCAGAGCCATCAGCCATTGGCCTGTATGAACGGCATCAATCACCAATTGCGGGATATCTTCATCAAAATCGGTGATCCACTCTGCTGGGATGGGCGACAATTCCCAAGGGAGCAATGAAACGTCCGACAGAACGAACCGTTCGGTAGTGCTATCAAACCGGTCAACGCCAAACTCGAACCCATCGGGCATCTCAGCATCAAGCTGTACAAGCGTTTCATCAATCAACGAATTGAATGCGACTGCCACACCGAAATAAGATGCGTTAGAACCTTCCATGCGCGAAAACAGTGGCCCAGCATCATCAAACCGTTCGCCAGACAGCCGATCGACCAAGAGACGATCATCATAGCCCCAAAGTTTTGCGCTCTCGATCTCCAGACCGAATTCAGATTCTCCTCCGAGGGCGATTTTGAGCCCTTCGATCACGGTCGCGCCCGTATCAGCTTCGAAGGATTTGCTGTCCCACGTTATCCTCACATAGTCAGGCAGGGCTGCGGTCAAGGAAGTGAGATCCGCTTCGCTCGCCCCGTCCACGACAAATGCCTCATTTGCGAACGCGAGGTAGGATTCGTATCCGGCGTCTGTCTCCGTAGCGTCTATTTCTGCGACCGGCGTGGGTGTTTCTGCCTGCTCAGGCGAGCAGCCGACTAAAGCCGCCGCGAACGCGAGTCCTGATGTCCATGTCTTCAAACTCATTTTACACCTCCAGTGCTCAATGTCCCCCAAATGCCATCAATGCGTGGGTTTCGACGCCATGCGCCCGCAACCGATCTGCGCCACCAAGATCGGGCAAATCGACAAGAAAGATCGCCGCCACAACATCCGCCTCGGCGCGTCTTAATAGATTTAATCCGGCCTCCGCCGTGCCGCCCGTCGCGATCAAATCATCGACCAGCAAAACCGCGTCGCCGGATCTCAGCGCATCAGCGTGCATGTGCAGCTCATCCGTTCCGTATTCGAGCTCATAGGTCTCGCTATAAGTCTGCCAGGGCAGTTTCCCCGGTTTGCGAAGCGCGGTGAAGCCAGCGCCAAGCTCGATCGCTAGGGCGCCGCCGAGAATGAATCCGCGGGCATCGATACCGGCCACTTGATCGATGTTTTGACCCCTAAATGGCTCGGCCATGGTTTGAATGACCGATTTAAGCGCGACGGCGTTCGACATCAGTGTGGTCACATCGCGAAACATGATCCCTGGTTTTGGGTGATCCGGGATGGTTCGGATATATTGTTTGAAATCCATCGACCTAATGCACGATCCCAGGGGTTTGCGGTTTGTCCGGCGTCGTCGTTTCTGACGCCGTTTCCGTGGGAGTTTCCTCAGCCGCATCAATGACCTCAGCGGCCGTAGGCTCTGACCTTGGCTCGGGATTTGGCTCGGGAGTTGGCTGCGCTTCAGGTTCCGCGTATTGAGCCTGCTCTTCGGGCAGCGGCTCGGTCGCTTCAATCGGATCGGCTTCTGGTTCAGCCTGTTCCTCAGGCGCCTCCTCGATAGACTTCGATTTACGTTTCCAGAACGGCGCGTTTGGATCCGCTTTTCGGTCATAAAGCTTGGCGTAATACTCGCTCGCCGTATAGGTCAGCGGCTTTGGGGTCAGCGTCATTCCATCCTGTCTCAGCCGTTCAACGACTTGATCGCGCAGATGCAGTCCTGGTAATAAATCTGCGTGGAAGGCATTCGCTTTCATCCAATCGCGGACATCCCAGCTGCGCGTGGATTGGGCATCTTCCGGCGCGCGGCCATTGTGCTCTTCCCACAGATACAAGCTTGCGAGTGATCCAATCGCCGCCTCGACCGCTGCATTCGCTGACACGCTAATATCGGCTTGTTGTGAAAGTGCGGCTCTTAAAGAGGCTTTATGAGCGCTCAGCTCATTATAATTACCACGGATCAATGTAAGGCCTTTGCGATCCGCCTCATTCGGCCTCGACAATAGTGCATCGAGCTGTGGATGGACCACCGGGACGATATTGATCTCACTTTGCAGCGTGCCGTTCGCAATGCCAGCGAGTTCAGACAGCATACGCTTTAAATTATGTCTCAATTCATAAGTGACCCCGCGCAGGGCG
>JBCBQS010000171.1:0-6504 GCA_039820085.1 Pseudomonadota bacterium | reverse complement strand
ACTGGCTTCGGTCGGTTCAAACTCAGACCCAAGACCTTGAGACAGCCATTCATATAGCTCGGGTCGCTTGAGATGGAGCGCGATATGAACCCCGATAAGTCTATAGTGACGCTCAAGTGCGGTGTCATTCGGGATCATGAAAGCATGCGGGGCCCGCGGCCTATCATAAATCATGATCTCATAGTCGTCGCACGCTGTGCTATCGGCATCTAGTACACCACAGTAAATCGCCCAGCTGCTAGCTTCGAGTATGGCTGCGTCCACTTCCTGCTTTTGAACCGCCTCAAAGAGCGTCTTAATGTTGGTACCGGCGACCCCTGTCTCGGAAGTATTTGCCGGCAAGCCATAGTCGCTGAGGATTTTTCGCGCCGCGTCAACATGCAGTTGATGTGGGGTTTGATTAAGAAAACCAATTCGGGCCATCGGTAGATTTTCTAGATCGATCTCAGGTTGAGATTTGAGGCGAAACAACACAAACGGCGTTCGTCCAATACCGTTAGATGGAAGAAGCGTAAGAGAAGAACGCCATGCCTCAAGCAGAGGACCTCCGCTCTCTTCATCAACCCAAATGAAATTGGTTTTGGTTTCGTCGACGGCCTCCACCGCTTCACCGATCGTATTAAAAAGACAAAGCGTCACAAGCGTATTGAAACGACTTTCCAAGTACTGCGCATAGGCCTTCGCCGTCGGATCAACTAGGTTGGACGCCGACTTACACCCTTCCCCATCCGTCGTCTGCATCGCTAGAGGCAGTGACACAACTAACGGCTGCACTTCGAGAACTGATTCCTGAGCGTCAGCGAAACTTACACTAAGTGCACCGGCAGCGATCAGCGCCAAAGTCGTCCAAGCTCTGTAAAGCATGCGCATGTGATGCAATCCTACCCTTCACCGCCGATTGCTCGGCGTCTGTGTCTTTCGATTTCCTTTGTACGCATCTCTATGATCTCTTCATAAAAGCCGCGATCAACCGGGCCGTAATGACTACCAGGGAGACGTGCCATTTTCGCATAGGCTTCAGGCGCGTCATAAGGCATCGCTGCAAGAGCTCCGCGAATTAGGTCTTGAAATTCTGTCGGTAGGTCAGTGCGCACAACGCGAGGAGACCGTGGAATCGGACCAGCGGTCCAGACGATGCGAAACTCGTCTTCATCGATCATGCCCTGACGGGCCATTCGCTTCATTGTACCCATCGAAAACCCCGTCTCTGGAGCACCGCTATGGGCGTTAACAATCGTGGCATCAAACTGGCCATTTGACAGTGCCAGAACCGCTTGTGTGCTCTTCCCGGCCATGGCTGCTTCACCAAAGAAGACATCTGGATTTATGCCCTGCTCGTCCATCTTCCAACGCGGGTAGATATATCCCGATGTTGAATTGAAATCGACATAAGCCAAGGTCTTACCCTTTAAATCCTCTATGGACTGATATGGGCTATCCGCGCGGACGATCATCGTCGAATAATATCCCGTTTGACCGTAAGAATTTCTCTCAGCCAGGATTGGGTCCGCCAGTTCGCCAATCTGTGAGTCGACGTTTGAATAGGCGCCAGCGCCCATCGAGGCCATTTGAAGCTGCCCCGAAGACAACGCCTGTACCGTTCCATTATAATCGCTCGTTTGATAGACCCGAACGGGAATGCCCGCAGCTTGCGAAAGGAATTCCGCTGTTAGTTCAATACGTCGAAGAGCGATTGGGTCTTCTTCAGATGCTGTCGAACCATATTTGATCGATGACAGTTCAGCGCGCCAATCATCAGCGTGCTGTCGTTCAGTAGGTTCTGAACTGCCCGAGCAAGCCGCTAATAGTATTAAAGCAAACGATACTAATCCCAGCGGAGCAGCGATCTTCACCATCTCGAGACGTCCCAAATTGTTTCCACGGGGTTAACCTAACAAGATGTCATCGCGATGAAGGTTCCCGCTTTTCCGCAGTCTCAATCCAGAAATTTGTATAAAGCGGCACCAAACGTCGAAAATGACGCGACACGGCGGTACTCTCCGTCGATTAGGCGGTCGATCAATTCCTGGACAGGTTGTACCATCGACATCCAGACATCGCAAAAACGTAACATGCTTGTCATTTCAGCCGCCTACGCTTCGATGCTCTTTCTGAGTGCGAGGGGGCGGTGCGATGAAAATCAAAATCATAGGCCTTTTGTGCGCGTTAGCGTGGCTAGGCACTGGATCGGTTTTTGCCCACCCAGGACATGAGGAACACCCACCAGAATCGGAACTGACCCGCTCTGCATTGCCCCCCGAAGGGCTAATTGGAGCGTGGCTGTTCTGGCCTTCTTACATCCTGCCGGGAGACGCGGGCACCGTTTCCAACCCCGTCCCAATCAATGAAGCATTACCTTCGCCGCTGTCGGAAAGGGAGTCCCCTTCCCGCAATTGGCTTGGACAGTCCGCGACTGATCGCAAGCGGAGACTATTGCGCAAAGAAAGTCTTCCCTCAGATGCTTTTACGATTGAATTTTGGGTGACTTATCACGTCGATCAACCGATTGGCGCTTCTGCCATGGCGTTTGATGCCGATCATAACCGTCCGGCCGTGTGGGAATTCGGGTTCTGGCAAGGTGACGTTCAGTTTGGTGTCGGCGAAACAGAGTTGCGCGCACCGGTTATGGAGCTCAAATCGAATAAGGTGGCGCAAGACTTGGACGCCGGAACATATAAACGCGGGGTCGACCGGTATTGGCACCATCTCGTGGGGACCTTTGACGGCTCTGATCTAAAGCTCTTCCATCAAGGGGAACTGATCTCCTCCCGTGCTCGAGACGCCGCGTCGATTGAGTATCCAGACGGAACGGAGTTTGAACTTGCGGCTTATCTTGCCAATGAACCGCATATGAAACTCGCCAACCTTCTTCGAAATGTCGCGCTCTATAATCGTGCACTCACTCAAGAAGAGATCGCTATCCGGTTTGAGGATCACCGCGAGTTGGTCGACAAAGCCGTACACTTCCGAGACGTCTTCCACTTTACGACGGCTGCGCCTCATGTCGCCTTCCCTACCATGGAGAGTATCCAAATTTCGTGGGAAGCAGACAGAGTGCACGCGGCTTTGGTTGAATGGGGAACGACACCAGCGCTCGGCAACTCGAAACGCCTCCCTATGTCACAAGGTCGAATGACAAAGACCAAACTCACCGGGCTTAGCCCGAACACCGCCTATTATTATAGAGTGGTCCTTGAGGATAAGAATGGGCAGGAACTGAACTCTGGGACCCTCTCATTTCGAACAGCTGTCGCTCCAGGTGACCCGGTGATATTCGCAGCCATTTCCGACACGGAGGCGCGTCCGCACGTAAATGCACATCTGGCCGATCTCATTTGGCGCGAAAGCCCTCACTTTATGATAAACGCTGGTGATCTTACTGATGGGGGACGCCACGATCAGCGAGTCGAATGGACCCACGAATACTTCGCCGCGATGGGACACCTCATGGCTCAAATGCCGGTGCTTCCGGTCATGGGAAATGGCGAGCACGATTTTGTCTGGTTTGATCGCTACCATGCTGATCGAGGCGCCAATCGCTCTTATTACAATTTCAAATATGGCGATGTCGAAGTCTTCGTGTTGGATTCCAACCTGACCGTCCGAGAAGACATTCCAAATTTCCGAGAGGATCAGCGAAATTGGCTTGCCGAAGCCTTAGAAACGTCCGACGCGACTTGGAAGATCGCAACCCATCACCATCCGGTTATGTCGGAGCGATATCCAGAGCTCGTTTCAGACTTTGTCGACCTCTATGAGGCGCACGACGTCGATCTCGTCTTGGTGGGTCACCACCATCACTACCTAAGATCTTGGCCACTAATCCAAGATAAACCTGCAACGGAGGACGGCGTTGTATATGTTCAACTAGGCGGAGGTGGCGGAAACCTTTCAGATCGACCTGATCAGCCAGACAATCGTTGGGCAAAAACGTTCCAAGGATACGGATATTCGCTAATTTCCGCACACGGAGATACGCTTGAATACCGAATGCACGATGATGCCGGCGCATTGCGTGATACATTCTCCATTTCCAAATAAACACTAGGGAACGCGTGACATTTTGATCACGTCGAGAGCCTCAAGTTCAGGCAAATCTGAACGTCGAAAAAGCAACAAAATCGGCACCTCAACAAATTAACAATTGGTTCACTTTTTCGTCGAGAAAGTTTTTAAAATTATTCGTTAAACCGTCGTCTAACTTTGCAGAGCAACAATTACTCGCCCTCGGTGAACGTCTTCGTTCCAGGACATCACAAGAGGGAAAGTCCATGAAATCGCTACTCAAGAGAGCAACACTCGTAACGGCTGCTCGCAGCCTCGCTTTAGGTGGCCTGGCCGCAAGTTCAATCTCAGCTTTGACTGTGCCTGCAACAGCGCAATCCACTGAAATTGGCAGACTCGATGGGGTCGTCACGGACTCTGACCGCGGTGCTAGCCTGCGCGGTGCTTCGGTTGAGATCGCCGCTTTGAATATTATCACTCAAACCGATTCAGAGGGCCGCTTTGCTCTGCGCCGTGTTCCTGCGGGCACCTATCAAGTCACAATCAACTATGTCGGTCGCACCGAAGTTGTTGAAACCGTTACCATCTCGCCGGGGCAAACCGAAAACATTTCGATCAGCCTCGCTCGCGTTGGGTCCGACCTGGTGCAAGAGACTGTTATGGTCGTTGGAACGCCGATCGCGGATTCCGAAGCAGCGGCGCTTTCGCGTCAAAAAAACGCGGACAATGTTTCAAACATTATCGCATCAGACTCAATTGGTCGTTTCCCTGACCGGAATGCCGCTGACGCGCTAGGCCGCGTCGCTGGTATCTCTATCGAGCGAGACCAAGGACAAGCCCGCTTCGTAAACGTGCGCGGTGCTCCTGCCGGGTTCTCGACTATCGCTTTTAACGGCGTCTCGGTTCCTTCTGCAGGTAATGGCAGCACGCGCTTTGATACAATCCCGAATGATGTCATCGGCTCAATCGAAGTCATCAAAGCGATCACCCCAGACCTTCCCGCCGACTCTATCGGCGGATTCATCAATATTGAGACCTCAGGTGCTTTCGACAAAGGTGAAGATCTTGCAGTCGACGCTGAACTTGCGCTCGGCGTCAAGCAACTTGGCGGCGGCGAACTTTTCAATTCGCAGCTGACGGTCTCTGATGTCTTCCTAGATGGCAAACTTGGCGTCTTGGCTTCTGGTAGCTTCTTTCACGACAACAAAGTCACCGACAACACTGAAAACCGGTTCATTGGTGAAGGTGAGCGTTTGATTTCGCGTCAAGCCGATTATCGACTCTATCGTCTCGAACGCCAGAACACGTCGGGTAATTTGCGCTTCGATTTCCGCCCAAATGACAATCATAGTTTCTTCTGGAACACGGTCTTCTCGTCATTCTCTGATTTCGAGCAACGCGACCAGCACATCTATGACTTCGACGACGCGCAGTTTGGTGAAGTCGGCAGTGACGAGTTCGACGCCATCGGAAACACCGCAGTCCAGGGGACGATTTACGGCGTAGAGTTGGATGCGACATTTAATATGCGCGAGGACATTGAGTCGATCTTCACCACTCAGCTTGGTGGTGAGAGCGACTTTGAACGCTTCAGCGTCGAATGGACCGCCGGCTTCAATGAGTCGATTTCGTCTCGCGAGCCAGACAGCGCCTATTGGGAATATGACATCAACAATTCTGACGATGGCATCTCAATCACCTATGATTACACCGACCCGGATGCGCCAATCGTTCAAGTCTATGACTCGATCTTGGATCCTGCCGCGGTCACCGCTGTGAATCCAGATGGTTATGCCCTTGGTGATCTCCTGACGGGTCCTCCAGTCTCTGCATTCATTTTCGAGAACTTGGAAATCTCTGACACGGAAGAAGCCGTCGAGGAGTATTATGGTCAGTTCGACATTGAGTATCCTTGGCAACCCTTCGGCATTACGTCGGATTTGAAATTCGGCGGACGAGTTTCGATGGCGAACGCAACCCTTGAAGACACCGATCTCGAAGTCACAGATGACATCGATGCTTTCGTCAACACGGACTACGACAACATCCTGACTGATAGTTTGTCGCGGGCCACATTCCCGCAACCAGCCATGTTCGAATTTGGCGAAGATCGCTCATTCAATGGTCGCGATGAAGTATTCGCTGCCGCACGCGCGAACAATCTGATCCTGACCCAAGGCAATGTCTGGGAAAATTTTTATGACGTCGATTTCAACGTCTATGCCGGTTACGCAATGAATACGTTCCGGTTCGATAATTTCGACATTATTGTCGGCGGTCGCGTTGAGCTTACCGACTGGGAAGCCACAGGTAACAATGCACTCGACGAAGGCGCAATTGAAGATCTCCTTGAAGCAGGCTCCAATCGCGGCATTACATTGAACGAGATTTATGCAGCACGCGACGTGGATGGCAATCCGATCCTTGAGCAAATCACAGCATCAGACGATTATGTCGATTTCTTCCCGAGCCTTCACTTCAACTATCGTCCACGCGAAG
>JBCBQS010000170.1:0-6550 GCA_039820085.1 Pseudomonadota bacterium | reverse complement strand
GTTGATAGGTCACGCTGGCCGCATCGGCTGGGTCATCGCCTTCCCAAATCAGCGCAACTTTATCGCCGCGGGTCGCCAAATGCCGGTCAATGCAATTGTAAGCGACATTGAGCTCGCCATCGCTAAACCAGCGCACATGCAGGTCTGATGTGTCCCAGGATACGTCTTTGACCGTGGTATACGGCTTTGACCAATCCAAACGTTTGCCGTGCTCGCCCCAAAACGCTTCTGGATCCGCAACAGACGCCGCATACAGCTCACGATACCGCTCTGGGCTCAAATTCGCCTTAGACGCAAAGTCCAAAGGTACAGGATATACGGTGCTGTCAGTCATGTGATGGGCCTCCCTGCCAATCTCATCGTCATTGTCTTTGGCAAGACTTTGTCACGTCGAACCAGAGCCGTCGAGAGGGACCGAAATAGAAAAAAGGGACGCCGGTTTTCACCGCGTCCCCTTTTAATCATCTGCCGTTTTGCTTAGAGGCGCGGCGGCGCATATTTGGTGAGATTGATCCCATCAACGGCGGCAACATATTCCTCAATGCTTGGCGTGCGCCCGAGAATAGACGACAAGACCACAACCGGCGTCGAGGCGAGAAGAGATTCGCCTTTCTTCTCATCACTGTCAGCAACAACGCGACCTTGGAACAGACGGGTTGAGGTCGCCATCACCGTGTCACCTTTGGCCGCTTTTTCTTGGTTGCCCATGCAAAGATTACAGCCAGGGCGCTCGAGATACATGATGTTCTCATACTCGGTGCGCGCGGTATTCTTTGGCGCATCATCATCGAACTCGAAGCCGGAATATTTGCGCAAAACGTCCCAGTCGCCTTCTTCTTTGAGTTCATCAACAATGTTGTACGTCGGCGGCGCAACAACCAGCGGGGCTTTGAACTCGACTGTGCCGTTCTGAGCCTCGATGTTTTTGAGCATTTGCGAAATGATCTTCATATCGCCTTTGTGAACCATACACGATCCAACGAAGCCGAGATCAACGGCCTTGGTGCCCTCATAATGTGAGATTGGGCGGATCGTGTCATGCGTGTAGCGCTTGGAAACGTCGTCATTATTGACGTCTGGGTCGGCGATCATCGGCTCATTAATCTTATCAAGATCGACCGTGAATTCAGCGACATATTCGGCAGTCTCGTCGGGCATGAGCGGCGGACGCGCGCCGGAGCGAATATCGGCAATGCGCTGATCGGCTTTTGAAATCAGACCTTTGAGAACACCTTTCTCATTATCCATGCCCTTTTCGATCATGATACCGATCCGGCTCTTGGCGATTTCGAGTGACTCGATCAGCGTCTCTGGCTCAGAAATACAGATCGAGGCTTTGGCTTTCATCTCCGCGGTCCAGTCGGTGAAGGTGAAGGCCTGATCGGCCAGCAATGTGCCGATATGGACTTCAATGATGCGGCCCTGGAAAACGTTCTCGCCATCAAATTCGTCGAGCATCTGAGCTTGTGTCGCATGCACGACATCGCGGAAATCCATATGGTCTTTGAGCGACCCTTTGAACGAGACTTTGACCGATTGCGGGATTGGCATCGTCGCTTCGCCGGTCGCCAGAGCCAGCGCAACGGTACCAGAGTCCGCACCGAAGGCGACGCCTTTCGACATGCGCGTGTGCGAGTCTCCGCCAATGATCACATCCCAATCATCGACCGTGATATCGTTCAGGACTTTGTGGATGACGTCCGTCATCGGGTGATAAACCCCTTCTGGGTCGCGGCCGGTGATCAGACCAAATCTGTTCATAAAGCTCATCAGTTTTGGCGTATTGCGCTGAGCTTTAATGTCCCAAACAGAGGCGGTATGACAGCCAGACTGGTAGGAGCCATCAACCGTCGGCGAAATCACCGTTGCGGCCATCATTTCAAGCTCTTGCGAGGTCATCAGACCGGTCGTGTCTTGTGAGCCAACAATGTTCACTTTGACGCGGACATCAGAGCCCGCGTGAAGCGTCTTTCCAGGCGTCACACCAACCGCATTGCGGTTGAAGATTTTCTCAACGGCTGTCAGGCCTTTGCCGTCATTCGTGACTTCTTTTGAGGTCGCGTAAACCGCTGGCGCTTCGATACCGAGGATTTGCGCTGCTGTGGTTTGCAGCTTTTTGCCAAAGACAACGGCGTACGAGCCGCCGGCCTTCATGAATTCCACTTTTTGCGGGGTCAGCGCCGATGCAATGTCGACAAGCTCGGTCCCGTCCTCGCCATAGAGTTTCTTGGTTTTTGTGTTGATGGTCAGCACGGTGCCCGTATCGACAGAGTAGAGCTGTTCCAAGATCGGTTCGCCGTCTTCATCGATAGCGGGTGCGCCATTGTGATTAAGTTTGCGCGCCCAGTTTTGAAGATCCACCCCGATGCCGCCGGTCACGCCAACTGTGGTGTAGAAGATGGGTGAAATACCATTGGTGCCACCAACGACGGGCGCAATATTGATGAAGGGGACGTAGGGGCTTGCTTGGATGCCGGTCCACAGCGCCACATTGTTGACCCCCGACATGCGAGACGAGCCAACGCCCATTGTGCCTTTTTCGGCGACCAGCATGACACGCTTATCTGGATGCTGTGCTTGCAGGGCTTTTAACGCGGCTTGCTTGTCTTGGTCATGTTCGAACAGACACTTGCCGTGAAGCTCGCGGTCAGAGCGCGAATGCGCATCTTTTCCGGGCGATAGAAGGTCGGTTGAAACGTCGCCAATTGCGACTTCAAATGTGACGACTTTAATTTCTTCGTCGATGTCCGGCAGCTTGGTGAAAAATTCAGCGTTTGCATAGCTATGCAGAATATCTGTCGCGGTCGCGTTCCCGGCTGCGTGCGCGGCTTCCAAGCGATCTGTGTCGGCTTCGTACAGGAAGACTTGGGTTTTAAGAACTTTTGCGGCCTCTGCTGCAATCGCAGCCTCATCGCCAAGCGCGAGATCGAGCAAAACTTCAACCGAAGGCCCACCTTTCATGTGAGACAACAGCTCAAATGCGAACGTAGGCGTGATTTCAGCGACGCTCGCATTGCCGACAATGATGTCTTTCAGGAAAGCGGCTTTGACGCCTGCGGCGCTGGTCGTGCCTGGAAGCGTATTGTAAATGAAGAAGTTCAGCGATGCGTCGCGATGGACGTGACTTGTATCTTTAATTTGTGCAATCAGCGCTTCAACAAGGGCCGCATCTTCGATTGGCTTCGGATGAAGGCCTTGCTGTTTGCGCGCCTCAATCTCTTCCAAATAGGTCTCATATAAACTCATAATCATTCCCGCAGCTTGCTGGCAAAAACGTCCTGGCGACGTGTCATAGACCGCCCCCGACATTTCGCCGAATGTCTTCTTGCGCCGTACTATTTAAGCTCTTAGCCGCTTGCAAGTCAGTTCCGGCTGTTTGACCACTTACAGATACACTATAGCGCAGTTTATAGACTAATTTCCTACTTATGTCCTGAGAATTCAAAGAAAAGAGACCGAGAATGTCTGTGATTTCGACCTGCGATATCTGTGATGAATATCCCGATTTGGTGCGGCCTTTACCGCCAATATTTTCTGATTTCGGTGCTGTGACCGCATTTCACGGGCCGGTTCGAACGGTCAAATGCTTCGAAGACAATTCGAAGGTCAAAGCCGTTCTTGCAACACCCGGACATGGCGCGGTGTTGATGGTCGATGGCGGTGGCAGCTTGCGGCGATCCTTGGTTGGCGGAAATGTTGCGGCCAGCGCCGCGGCAAATGGCTGGTCAGGGATCATCGTCTATGGCGCGGTGCGCGACCGGCTCGAGCTTGAAGTCACACAGATCGGATTGAAAGCCATGGCCCTCATTCCGGTAAAGACCGACAAGAAAGATGTCGGCGACATTGATATCGCGATTGAGATTGAGCATGTCGCGATTGCACCCGGTCAGTATGTCTATGCAGACCAAGACGGTGTCATCATTTGTCCGGAGCCGCTGCATGAAGCGGCTTAGTTGAACCTAAAGCGGCGTATCCTCGCCGGTCAGGATGCGGTGAGCGGCACCGTCCAGATCGTCGTACTGATCTGTGCTGACTGACCATAAGAAGGCTGCCAGTCCGAGCAATCCGAGGCAGAGCGCAACGGGGATGAGGTAGATAATGATGCTCATGTTTCCCCTCCATTCAGGCGCAGCGCGTTCAGCGTCACGACCAAAGACGAAGCGGACATTGCAATCGCCGCAATCAGGGGGGTGACATTGCCCGTCACAGCGATGGGCACAGCAATGAAATTATACGCGGCGGCCAGGCCAAAGTTCTGCAGCATGACAGACCTGGCGCGTTTCGACACCATCAACACCGTCCGAATACCGCTCAATCCACCCGAGTAAACGGCATCGGACGCCGATTGGGACACATCCATCGCCCCGCCTGGGGCCAATGACGCATGGGCGATAGAAAGCGCCCCCGCATCGTTCAGACCATCGCCAACCATAAGCACATGCTTGCCCGAACCGTTTAAAGCCTCCAATCGATCGGCTTTGCCTTGCGGGCTTACCTTCGCGCGCCAAGTATCGACGTGCAAAGCATTGGCAGTCTTGCGAACCGCGGGCTCTGTGTCTCCCGAGAGGATCTCGACCGACAGCCCGCTTTGGCGCAGCGCGTCCAGCGTTTCGCTCGCGTCAGCACGCAACTGATCTTCAAATCTGAACTGTACGGGCACGTCATCACCCGCAACAAACCACAAGTTTGGTCCGTCTGACCCGGGCGCAGCGTCGAGGCCGACCCATTCGGCAGAACCAAGTCGGCATATCGTGCCATCAATTTGGCCTTCAATGCCGAGCCCTGGTCGCTCGCGCGCCTGTTGCGCAACCGGTCCGGGGCCAGCCGCATTGACAATTGCGCGCGACAAGGGGTGACGGCTGATCCGCGCAAGCTGCGCCGCCAGCGGTAAAGTCTCGGCCGGACCTTGCACCAATTGGGGCGTTCCAAGGGTTAGAGTCCCGGTCTTATCGAGCACGATGTGATCAATTTCGGCAAACCGCTCAAGGGCGTCGCCGGAGCGCAGATAAACCCCGTTTTTGAACAGACGTCCCGACGCGACGACCTGCGCAACCGGCGCCGCAAGCGCGAGCGCGCAGGGACAGGTAATAATCAGCGTTGAAACAGCCACTAAGATCGCCGTGTGCACCGTCGCGCCGAGCAGAATCCAGCCAAGAAAGGCCAGCGCGGCGGTGGTGTGGACGAATGGGACATAAAGCGCCACAGCTTTGTCGGCGATTTGGCGATAGCGCGCGCGCTTTTGCTCGCCGGCCTCGAGCGTCCGCGCAATATCTGCCAGCAAAGAGTCAGAGGCCGTGCGCATGGCTTGACCGCGCAGCGGATGATCCAAATTGACCGATCCCGCATAAAGCGTTTCACCGGCAGCGATTGTCCGGGGCAGGCTTTCGCCGGTCACCATGCTCTCATCGATGTCGCTATGACCCTCAGATATGGTCAGATCGACAACGCTGCGCTCACCCGCAGCAAGCAAGATGGTGTCGCCCGGTTGAATGGCGTCTGCCTGCACCGCATCAATTGTTCCATCGGCCCGGACAAGATTGACCGACCGGTTTTGTAAGGCGGCAAGGTCGTGCGCCGCAGCATGCGCTTGACGCCGCAGACGTGCATCCAGAAATCGCCCCGTGAGCAAGAAAAAGAGCAACATCATGCACGCGTCGAAATAGGCGTGAGCACCGCCTGTCGCTGTTTCCCAAACGCTGACCCCGAACGCTAAGCTCAAAGCCAGCGAGATTGGAACGTCCATGTTGGCAGAGTAATTCTTCAATGCTGCGAAAGCGGACTGAAAGAAGTGCCGTCCGCTGAACAGCAGAACTGGAAACGCGATTAGGCCCGAAATGGCGTGCAAGGCGACGCGGGTCTGATCGCCCATCTCGCCATGCCCGCCCCATACCGATACTGAGAGCAGCATAATATTGGCGAGCGCAAAGGCCGCAATTCCCATGGAGATGAGCAGCGCGCGTTCTTCGGACTTGGCTTGCTTCGCCGACTGATCCTCTGAAAATGCTGAGACTCCATAGCCAAGACCCGAAACAGTATCCGCGATGTGGCGAGCCGTCGTGTCGCCACTCCACGCGATGAAAAGCTTGCCATTCGACAAGTTCATTCGAGCCTGCTCAACGCCGGGAAGAGCTGAGACAGCCGTTTCAATCTTCGAAATGCAGCCACCGCACTTTGCCCCGCGCACTGAAAGTGTGAGCGTTTGGAGATTGTTTTTGACCCGCACGAAGCCAGAGAAGTCACCCGCAGCATCCGTGCTGGCGGGCGCCAATCCGGAAGGGCATCCCAATGCAGAAGGGTCGGCGATTTCACTCATTGTACGGTCAGCGTCTTCTCAACATTAAACAGTCGCGTTTCAACTTGTTCATCATACACAACGACTCGCAAGTCCCATTGGCCTTTATTTAAGTCTCCGACATCAACCGTGTAAGACCCGTCATACTGGTTCTCAAAGACGAGTGCGCGGTCTGCCTGACGGGTCGCGGCGCGGCGCAATTCCCCGACCACGGAGACAGCAGAGAGGGGCTGATCATCTGCATCGAAAAGCCGAAAG
>JBCBQS010000169.1:0-6589 GCA_039820085.1 Pseudomonadota bacterium | reverse complement strand
CAGATTCTTCACTCGAAATATGCGATACCAAACCTCTCAAGGCGATTTCTAGGTTGGTCAAAAGTCCTTTTTCAACGAGAGGAGCTTTTAGCATCAAAATAGTCGTTTCTAGGAGAGACAAAAGTTGGGCTCGTTCGGAACTACCGAGCGCGCATTTATGGGCAGGGCGTTTAGGCGCCTTGATGAGGGTGACGACGGTTTGAAGGAAGACAGATGTGGCGGCTATATCGCCCTTCTCGATGTTAGAATTTGAACGTTCGATCCAGACACTAGCCGGAACAATCAGAGCTTTGTTTGAGGGACAAACGACCTTCTCGCAATTGACCTCCTTATCGGCCGTTTGGAGTGATGGGGTGGCGCAGAGCTTATCATCTTTGCCGGTACACAATTCCTCAACCGAAGCAAGATACGAGAGGAGTTTGGATACCAGGACTTTCGCGTCCCTGACGCTCACAAGACTGCTACCATCCATAAAGGTGTTTATGAGTTCGGGTTCGATGAGTAGTTTTCGGGCGAGTTCAGTCCCAAAGGCTGTCTCACTCCCAAAAAGCTCTAACGAACTTAGCACGAGTCCTTGCAACTCGATGGGGTCAATTCGGTCCGTTTCGCACTCTATATTGAGCAAGAGTTCCAGATCTTGGCTCAAATGATCCATCAAAGTATCAAACATATCGATCCTGGTGCGCTTCAAGAACATGTCTGAACATTAGACAGAGGAACGTTTGCGATAACAGCAATGATGACTGACCAAAAAGTTTCTCTGCCTTGAAGATATTGTGGCCTGTAAGGATCGGCGACACAGCAGCGTTTTCGGTTGAGAGACTTTTTTGAACACGAACTCTAAACCCTCGCAGTCACTTCATGTAGATCAATTATGCGTGCAGGGTTCTCAACTGCGATAGATGTTGCCCCGTCCAAGACTTTAGCGCTCTTCGCAAAGATCGGCTGTCTGAGAGCCCCACCATGCAAGAGAGCTGCTCTGCGCAAATACTCGGATCTCGCGCCAATTGCTCGTTCAGAAGTTTTAGGCGTGCCTCGAGGACCAACTGTCCGAGTGAAGTTCCGTGACTTTGTGCAATACGTTGGGCTTTGCGTTCGTTGAGACCGATCAACGATGCCAAGGCGCCTGTTTTAAACAAACCGTGATTGGCACAAACTAACGCGGCATTCGTCAACTCACGGAGTTCGGCAGAATGACAATGCCGGCGCCGAGCATCAGCAATAGATCTCAATTTTCGTGACATGTAACGAAACAAGTCCGGGTCATATCCCTGGCGAACATCATCAAGTCGGGTACGACTGTAAACCAAACCGAAGCTTTGATCCTCGCTGACAAAAGTAACTGGGCAGCCAAAAAACGCTTCATACATGGCTTTTTCGCCATTCGGAGCATATCGAACTTGAGCTTCAAGGGGGCGCCCTGCCTCTCCGTACGTCGATCGTATCAATCGCGCGATCATCCCAAGCACGACTTCATTGCACGCCCCATTATCCGCTTCATCAGGAAGAAATCTGAACGAAAAACGAGCCAGTGTGCGTGTTTCGTCCAATGCCGGAATTAGATGCTCATGAAAGACAACGAAGTTTTCGATTAAGACCTCAAATCCCTGACGCATCGTTCCGGAAAGCAGAATCGCATTTTCAAGTCCGCCGAAAAAACCAAACGTTGCCGCTTGCGCAATTTCGACAGTTGGTGCTTTTCCAATCTCTGATTCAAGAATGGCTCTAGACAAAACCGGGCCGACCATTGCCGGGATCATTTCATTTGGGTGGTGGAAGTCTACCGGCAGCCCAATGAGGTTTTCGATCCGTTCCTTCGACATCCCTTTTGAAAGTGAGTAATCAACCAGGGCCATAATCGGATCGCGTGTAATGCTTCCAACTCTGTGCGGAGAGACGGGGTTGGCGATGTTCATCAAGATCAATTCCCCGCTAGTTTGTTATCGTTTGGAACGACATAGCAAATGCCTCAGGTGGTCGGAAATATACGACACACTGCCGGATTTTCAATCTTTGCCGCATCCGATAAGCAACAATTCGGCGGGGTGCTCGATAAAATTCTCGTGATCAGCGAACGGCCAGGGAGACCATGCTGCAAAGGGACTCGGTGATGAGCCGTGCCAAAATCGAGTGTCGCAATCTGTCCTTCTCGATTTCGCCACCGCTTTGATACGTATGTTTACGTAGGAACAGTCAGAACGTGCGAGATCGACGAAATGAAACTTTGGACCGAGATGCATACAGCGCTTCTAGTTGGACGCACCGGCACCGTGCGCGCCGCGGCGAACCAGCTTGGGATCCACCGTGCAACAGTCAGCCGACATATAGAGACGCTTGAAGAGCGGTTGGGTACGCGGCTGTTCATCCGTCATGCAGATGGATATACTCCCACGCAAATCGGCTACGAAATGATCCGAGCAGCCGAACAGGCCGATGATGCCATAGAAACTTTCATGGATTTTCTGGCGACAAATTCGGATGATCTGACCGGGACGTTGAGAATCTCAGCTGTGTCACGTGCAGGATGGCTAGTCCGCCCGGCGATGAAATTATTCTCCCAACAATATCCTGGCGTGACGGTTCGCTTTGAGCCGAGCACTGAGATACCAAAATTGGAACTTGGCGAAGCGCATATAGCAGTGCATGCAGGCAAAAAACCAACGCATCCCGACTATGTCGTGCTGCCCTTTTTTGAATTCCCCGTTGGGATCTTTGCTCATCGCGAATATGTGTCAGAAAATGGTCTTCCCGAAACTGCGTCGGACTTGTTGCATCACCGGTTTATCGGGGCACGAGAGGTGTTTGAGGAGTTTGGCGTTTTTTCGCGTTATGGAAATTTCCTGACCGACGCGAACTTGGTCTTAGAAAGCAATTCCCCAACAATCGTTTTTGATAGTATCCTTGCCGGGATGGGGCTCGGGGTTGCCTCAATACCTGAAGCGAAAATGCAGCCTGACTTGATTGAAGTGTTGCCACAGAGAGACCCACTCACAGCACCCGTATGGATCACGACACATGTCGATGTTCATCGTACCAGAATGGTCTCTGGGTTTATATCTTCAATTAAGGCGGTGAAAAAACCGCTCATGATTGAAATGGGCATAATAAGTGAACCCGTTGCAGAACAGTTGGAACCACCAGCAATCGACTTCGCCATAATGAAGCAGGCATAGCGTTGGGTTTGTGCAATTGGGTGCGTTCGCGATTGCCATAGGTCTTCTTTCCTAAGATAAACCGAGCTCCTGGATAATCGCCCCAACATTTCCGTTTGAGCGTTCATACACCGCCATAACTTGAGCTCTCAACTCTATTGAAAGCCAGATTTGATTGCCGCGATCTTTCAGTGCGATGTCAACGATATGATGTTCATCATCACGACGAATAATGCGCCAAAGGATATCGAGATCCTCGCGACCTTCGCGATGGATGACGCTCTCGACGATGCAGTCTCTGTTACTGCGATCAAATGAGCTCAAAACCTCAGCAGAAACGTCGTGTGATCCCGTCAGGTTTTCGGAGACGACTTTTGAAAAGTGCTGCAACAGAGCTCTCTCATATGCTCGAAAGTCACGTTGAGTGACCTGCTTATGATATTTGCCGAATGTGAACTTGGCGATCGCATTTATATCGACATGATTGTCAATTAATCTCGTGATATTGGAGCTCTCAGAGGGCGTGGAGGGGGGCGGTGAGAGACCCTCTTCAAAGCTATCTTCAAGAGTGCTTTCAAGAAAAGCTTCACAGGCTTTGTCAGCAAATGCCGGAGCCGAGACCAGGAGCGATGCGGCGCAAGCAACTATCTGCGGCAAGGTCCAATTCATTTGCTCGGCTCCTTCTAAGATCAATGTCTCACGCAGAAATTGCAATAACTTGCCGGGGCCGAACAGGCGGAAGCGCGCGCATGGCGTGGCGCAATGGCGAACAAGGATCTCTCAAGTGTGCGTGTCAGAGTGATCCGGCTATCGAATTTTCTGAGGCTCTAATCAGACGAAAAATCCTGGAAGCAAGTTTCGTCGCTGCCTCAGTCATCATCCACGCCGTTGCGGCTAATCAAAATTCAGACATCGCCGCTCAGGTCTGCGCATTCTTGCGCATGACCCTGCGCATATTAGTGCTCAGAATTCGATCTGCGTTGGCAAGGCAGGGCATGGAGATCGAGCCATAGTTCCTAAATCTTCCATATCGCTGCGTCGTTTATGGCGGACGGATCAACGAAGGTGTTCCCATAACGCTCTGAAATAATGAAGATTAATTCATGGCGCTTTTGCGGAACAAAGACTTTGATGGCTTTTCGGCGACCAAGATAAGCGCCTTTTGGCACGTCGAGCCAATAGCGAATTTTATCGCACCCCGGTGCCAAAAAACGAGCCTCCAAACCGTAGGTAACCTGTTTGACAAAGGTTCAGGCGTTTCTCAATTTGATCCGAAAAAGACACACCGTCGGATTGATCGGAGCGAGTGTCGGGTTTTGGGAAGATCGGGATTTGCTAATGATGCTTTGCGGTCCAATCACTCTAATCGCAAAAGAGCGGCAAGCGAACATTTTGTGCATGGCGCAGCTATTTCGCCGGCAAGGTAAGTCTCACCTAAGATGACGAAATCCGATCCCTCTCGTTTGCTGAGCATAGATCAACTCAACCGGGAGTGGGTTGCATGCCCATACTGCGACGCCCTGTGGAAGAGGCCGGTCTTAGCGGAAGGTGAAAGCGCTAAATGCGGGCGCTGTCATTCAGTTATCGTCAGAAACAAAGAACGCAGCGCAGAACGTACGATTGCGCTCATGGTCGCATGTCTAATTCTATATGCGGTTGCGGTCAGTTTTCCATTTATGAAAATGGAGCGCGCAGGACAAACAAATGAAATCTCGGTGATTGATGCCGTTATCGTGCTTTGGCAAAACTCAATGCCGGGTGTCGCTCTCCTATGCGCTGCGTTCATCGTCGCATTCCCATTAGCTCGGATCATTCTGCTGCTTTTCGTAGGTCTTAGCTTGTTCAATCAGGCAGATACCGGACGACCGCATGCGTGGTCATTCAAAACAGCGCAGATGCTTGAACCATGGGCGATGGCCGAGATCTTCATGGTGGGTGTGATTGTTTCTTTGGTGAAGGTCGGAAAGCTCGCCAATATTCACCTCGGTGAGGCATTCTGGGGGATGTTTGCGCTGATCGTAATTTTGGGAATTGGCGCGGCGGCTGTTTGTCGAGACACTGTCTGGCAAGATATTAGGCGCCTGCCGAAATGATCGCGAAGGACCGAGGCCTTGCGCTTTGTCGCACATGTCACACGCTGACAGATCGCCCAGGTGAAAGATGCGTTGTTTGCGGCACCAAGACAGCGATCCGGCCACGTTACGCTATGCAATTGGTATGGGCGTTTTGGATTGCCGGGGTCATCGCCTACATCCCGGGCAATTTATTGCCCATTATGGTCACGTCATCGGCTCAAGGTGAGTCTAAAGCGACCATAATCGACGGGATAATTGCGCTCGCACATCACGGAAGTTACGAGATCGCAGCGATAATTTTCATTGCCAGCATTGTCGTGCCGGTGACGAAATTCATAATCATTGCTTGGCTCGCAATCTCTGTATCTCGCCGGTCGTCACTCGACGAGCATAGGCGTCATTTCGCACACTCGGCCGTCGAATTCATCGGGCGATGGTCCATGATCGATGTCTTTGTTGTGGCAGCCCTTGCCGCCTTGATCCAAATCGGCGGCATCATTACAATCGCGCCCGGGCCGGGGGTAGACGCCTTTGCATTCTCAGTCATCCTGACCATGCTTTCTGCCCAATGCTTTGATCCGAGATTAATCTGGGATGATGCCCAGCCTCGAGGGGACAAACGATATGTCTCCGCATGAGGAACAGCAGCTCGAGATTGAGCAAGGCAAACGAAGGGTCATCTCAGCGGTTTGGATCGTTCCATTGCTCGCAGCCCTATTGGCCGGATTTGTCGCATGGCGCGCGCTTGCCGATCGGGGCCCTTTGGTTGAAGTGCTGTTTGAGGAAGCCAAGGGCATCAAGCCAGGTAAGACAGAGATCAAGCACAAAGATGTTGTGATCGGCGTGGTTGAAGATGTTGTCTTCGCTGACGGTTTAAATGGCGTTATTGTTTCTGCCCGGCTGGCCACAGAAATCGAGCCCTACCTTGGCGACACCACCGATTTTTGGGTGGTCAGTGCGAATGTCTCGGCTGGCAATCTAACAGGCCTCGATACAATCTTATCTGGGTCATACATCGAAATCGATTGGTCTGGACCACCAACTGAAAGCGCAAGATCGTTCATCGGATTGAACAAACAGCCTCTTACGCCGCCAAGCACACAAGGTCAGCATATAAAGATAAAAGCGCTCGAAGCTGGCTCATTAGGGGTTGGGTCGCCGGTCTATTTTCGCGGCATAAAAGTGGGACAAATAGAAAGCCGCGAACTCAGCGATGACTACGCCTCCATAGCCTATAAAGCCTTCATCAATGCGCCCTATAATGAGCTTATTGATGTCAGCACAGTGTTCTGGAACGTCTCGGGGTTTCGCCTTGAGACGAGGTCGGATGGACTGGCTCTGAACGTAGCGTCCCTCGAAGCC
>JBCBQS010000168.1:0-6591 GCA_039820085.1 Pseudomonadota bacterium | reverse complement strand
AAAATGGGTGTCGGAACACTTAGGCGTTCCCGAGCGCGACGTTGAGACCATGGCCTCTCGCCTCTCAGCCTCCGATCGCTCTCTCAACGCCCCGCTCGCCGTCGACGGTGACGCGCAATGGCAAGATCTTCTGCCGGACGAAAGCGCAACCCCTGACGAAATCGTCATGGAAGAGCACGACAATGCCAAGCGTAAGGAGTGGATCGCTGAAGCTTTGCAGGTCCTCAACGAACGCGAGACTCTGATCATTTCAGAGCGTCGTCTAACCGATGAAAGCGTGACCCTTGAAGTGCTTGGCAAGCGCCTTGGCATCTCAAAAGAACGTGTCCGTCAGATTGAACACCAGGCTTTAAACAAACTGCGCAAGACATTGACAAAAATGGTCGGTGATCCCGAAAAAGCAGGTCTGATTCCAGCGACATAAGGACGTTTCTTTGGTCGCGACAAACGGGTTCGTAAGTTTACGCTTGCGAACCCGTTTTTGTATTCCCACATGAGGATCACAACGGGTCGCTGCTGAGCGGGACCCAATGCGAAAACCGATCCGCGCGACTGAAGTCGGCGGAGCCTCTATCTGCCTTCGAAAGGGGATATGATATGAATTTTGATACCTATACCGAGCGCGCGCAAGGCGTTCTCCAAGCCGCCCAAACCGCAGCGCTCGCCAATTCCAACCAACTGTTTTTACCCGAGCATATCCTCAAGGCGATGCTTGATGACCGCGATCAGCTGGCGGTCAATTTGATCCGCGCGGCGGGCGGACAAGCTGAGCGCGTTGTTCAATTGCTCGAAGATGCATTGCGCGCCGTCCCGAAAGTCAGTGGTGGGCAAAGCGGGTTGCGCTTAGATCAGAGCACCGCGAAACTGTTCGCAGACGCCGAAGCGGGCGCCAAGAAAGCCGGTGACAGCTTCATTACGGTCGAGCGCCTTTTAATCGCGCTCGCTGGACTAAAGAACAACAAGGCTGCCGATGCGCTATCGGATGCGGGTGTCACGCCCAGCCTCCTCGAAGCGGCTGTCACGCAGCTGCGCCAAGGGCGAACTGCCGACAGCGCGAATGCCGAGGAAGGCTATGAAGCGCTTAAGAAATATACCCGCGACCTGACCGCTGATGCGCGGTCTGGAAAACTCGACCCCGTCATTGGGCGCGACGAAGAAATCCGCCGCGCGATCCAAGTCCTCTCGCGTCGCACGAAAAACAATCCTGTTCTCATCGGTGAGCCGGGGGTCGGCAAAACGGCGATCGCAGAAGGTCTCTCGCTCCGGATCGTCAATGGCGATGTGCCGGAAAGCTTGCGCGATAAGCGCCTCCTGGCGCTTGATATGGGCGCGCTGATTGCCGGTGCAAAGTTTCGCGGCGAGTTTGAAGAGCGTTTAAAGGCGGTCCTCAAAGAAGTTGAACAAGCCGAAGGTGGGATCGTGCTGTTCATTGACGAGATGCACACGCTGGTCGGCGCCGGTAAAACCGATGGTGCGATGGATGCGTCTAACCTGATTAAGCCAGCCCTCGCGCGCGGTGAGCTGCACTGTCTCGGAGCAACCACGCTGGATGAGTATCGCAAATATGTCGAAGGCGACGCAGCTTTGGCGCGCCGGTTCATGGCGGTCTATGTCGACGAACCAACGGTCGAGGATACGATCTCGATCCTGCGCGGCCTTAAGGGTCGATACGAAGCCCATCATGGTGTGCGTGTCAGCGATAGCGCGATCGTCTCAGCGGCGACACTTTCCAATCGTTACATCACAGATCGGTTTTTGCCGGACAAAGCCATCGACTTAATGGATGAGGCAGCCTCTCGGTTGCGCATGCAAGTCGACTCCAAACCAGAAGAACTCGACGAAATCGATCGTCGGCTCCTCCAGCTCAAAATCGAAGCCGAAGCGCTCAAAAAAGAAAAAGACTCCGCTTCAAAAGATCGGCTGAGCACAATTGAAGGCGAAATCAGCGGGCTGCAGACCCAGTCCGATGAACTGACCACCGCTTGGGCCGCCGAAAAGGATAAGCTCAAGGGGGCCGCTTCGGCCAAAGAAGAACTGGATCGCGCCTATGCCGAGATGGCTGAAGCGCAGCGGGTCGGCGATCTGCAAAAAGCGTCTGAGCTGAAATTCTCAGCCATCCCGGCGCTCGAAAAGCGGATTTCGGATGTCGAAGGCAGTGAAGACGCCGCTAGCGACGACGGCCTTGTCTCAGAGGTCGTTCGCCCCGACCATATCGCGGCCGTGGTCAGCAAGTGGACCGGAATTCCAGTCGACAAAATGCTCGAGGGTGAACGGGAAAAGCTCTTGCGCATGGAAGACGCTTTGCGCGGACGCGTTGTCGGACAAGAAGATGCGCTGCAAGCGGTTTCAAACGCGGTGCGCCGCGCGCGTGCAGGCTTGCAAGATCCCAATCGCCCGATCGGCTCCTTCCTATTTGTTGGACCAACCGGTGTCGGTAAGACCGAGCTGACCAAAGCGCTGGCGGAATTCATGTTTGATGATGACAGCGCGGTCCTGCGGCTCGATATGTCAGAGTTCCAGGAGAAGCATGCGGTTGCGCGTTTGATCGGTGCACCGCCCGGATATGTCGGATATGATCAAGGCGGCGTGCTGACAGAAGCGGTCCGCCGGAGACCCTACCAAGTCGTTCTGTTCGATGAGGTTGAAAAGGCGCATCCGGATCTCTTCAACACCTTGCTGCAAGTCTTGGATGATGGCCGACTAACCGACGGACAAGGCCGTACGGTCGACTTCAAAAACACGGTTGTCATTATGACGTCTAACCTCGGCGCAGATGCGATTGCGAGCGGTGATGAGGGCGAATTGTCAGAGGCGCAGCGTGAAGCTGTGTCCGCTGCGATCCGCGCGCATTTCCGCCCGGAATTCATCAATCGTATCGACGAAACCGTCTTCTTCAAACGGCTCGGACGCGGTGAGATTGATCACATTGTGGACATTCAGATCGCCCGTCTTGGCGGGTTGCTGAAAGATCGCAAGATGACGATCAACCTCTCTCAAGGCGCGCGCGAATGGCTCGCCGAGCGGGGCTATGATCCGATTTATGGGGCGCGGCCCTTGAAGCGGGTGATCCAGAAAGAGTTGCAAGACCCACTGGCACGATTGCTTCTGGAAGGGCGCATTCATGATGGCGGTACGATAGAGGTCGATGCCGAGGCGGATAGTCTGACCATCAATGGCGTGCCGAATGAGTTTGCGAAGGGCGCTGCGATACTCAACTAGTCGGCAGATTGCCGTCTCCCAGAAACCCCAAAAGGCAGCCCCGTGGCTGCCTTTTACTATGGGGCTGGTGGAACCGTGGCGGCAGCGATAATCAGCCCAGGCGCGTCTCTATCGACGGCACGAATGGCATCAATCCGGTCGCGCTCTACCTCGAATGCCGCATAGATTTCAGGATCCATCGCGAGCTTGCGTCCGGTCGGTAGCTTCAAGCGCATCACATCCACCGCTTTGCCGCTTTTCCAGACTTCATAATGCAAATGCGGGCCTGTCGACGCGCCGGTTGAGCCAACATAGCCAATGACTTGCCCTTGGCGAACCGACCGTCCTGATCGGATACCGCGCCCGTAACGCGACAAGTGCGCATAGGCCGTTTTGTAGCCTTTTGCATGACGAATGCGGATATAGTGTCCGTATCCGCCATAGCGGCTGGCGCGCTCGACCACGCCATTACCGGCGGCATAGATCGGTGTTCCGGTAGGGGCGGCGAAGTCTGTGCCTTTATGCAAGCGCGTAAAGCCACTGATCGGATGACGACGCGGGCCAAAGCGCGACGAAAGCCGCGCGCCATTAATCGGCGTCTTCATCAGAAACTTGGTCGAGCTTTCACCATTCTCTTGGAAATAATCGATGATTTTTTCATCCGGCGTTTCGAAGCGGTAGAAGGCTTTGTCGACCGCTTTTCCATTCAGCGCCGCATAGATCACTTCGCCGCGGCGAATGACATTGTCGCGCTCATCGGTGATGACGTTGAAAACCAATTCAAATTCATCGCCGGGGTGAACTTCTCTCTGAAAATCAAGGTCATAGGCGAACACTTGCGCGAAATCGACAATTTGCTGATCCTCGGCGCCGAGCACCTGTGCGTCATTGTAAAGACTGGTTTCAATTGTCCCAGAGACGACCATCGGACGCGGGATAGCCACTGAATCAAGCGCCATGGCGCGATAGGCGCCATCTGGCATGCGTTTCGCCATCAGGCGACGGCCTGCTTCAAGATTGACACTGAACGCCGTCAACGCGTCGTCATCAACATGGGCTGTCACTTCCAAGCCGGGACGCACGCGGCGCGCGTCTAAGAGCTCAGAGCTGGTCAGACTGTAAAGCGCGCGGTGGCCATCATTGTTTGGAAGACCCAAACGCTTGACCAGATCGCTGAGCGTTTCACGTCGTTTGAGCGTTGCTTCGCGGACCTCTAAAGGCGCAGCAAGACCAAAGTCTTCAGGATCAATCGTGAGCGATGCCAGGCTGGCCGGTTCAACTTCAGCAATGACCGGGCCTTGGCTGATTGGCGCACGGTCGAGATCGGTTTGAATCACAAGCAATCCCGACAAGCCAACAATGGCTGCAAGTGCAATCAGACTGCGTGTGCCAGCTGATAGGGGCTTCTTCACTCAAACTACTCCCAGCGGCTTAAACGAACGGGACACCGCTTTCGAACGCGTTCGGCCAATCGGTTTCAAGAATTGTGCCGTTAAAGACTTAATAACCAGTTCCTTTGCGAGGCAAGATCTTCAAGACCAATTAGAGATTTCAAATTGGTCATCAAGGACAAGCTGTGAATTCCCCATCAAATCCCGCAAATCGCTGGACATGTGCGCGGAGGCTTGCCTAAACCACCCGCATGAAAATGACATTTCTCTTGATTGCAGCAGCCATTCTTGGGCTCGGATTCACGATTTGGGCAGTCGCGTCCATGTGGGCGGATCTCGGCGTTCAAATGACGGTTCACGGATGGATCGCTTACGGGCTCGGCGCGCTGCTGAGCGCACTGGTGGCTGGCGGTCTGTTCTTTTTGACCTTCAAAAGCGCCCGCGACGGATATGATGATATTGATCGGCCTGAAGACCTGAATGATTAGACACGTCAGATGCGCGCGAATCGGTTAGAAGAGGCAGATTCGAATTCACAGGGCTGAGAGATGATTGAACCTTCCAAACTTGCCGCATTTATTGCGTCCCGGATTTGCCACGATCTGATATCTCCTGTCGCATCCGTGAATTCCGCGCTTGAGCTCATGGAAGAGCCTGGCGACGCGGATATGAAGGCACAAGCTGAGCAACTCTTGCATAATGGCGCTGAATCCGCTGGCGCAAGAATTCAGTTGCTGCGCTATGCGTTCGGATCTGCCGGACTGTCCAACACCGCCGCCGATCGGCACGAAGTGCGCCAAATTGTCGACGGGTTTATGAAGAGCCATAAACCGAGCGTTGAATGGGACATCGATACCGAACATTTCAGCTGCGGCCATGCCCGCGTGTTGATGAATCTGGTGATCATGGCCACTGCTGCTGTCCCGCGCGGTGGCGTCGTGTCACTCAAAGTGAACAATACCCCAGACGGTCTCGCCATTATCGCACAGGCCAAAGGACCAAAAGCGCGCTTGTCCGAGTTCACCGATTCCGCCCTATCAGGAAACACACCCGAAGAAGGTTGGTCAGCCCGAACAATCCAACCCTTATTTGCAAAAATGGTTGCAAATGACCTTGGCGGAGAAATTACTGCCCTATCTGCTGAGGAAGAGATTACCTTCACAGCACATGGACTGCGTGCCGAAGGCTAAGACTCTGTTAAGGGACTTCCAAGCATATTGGGGGTCTTGCTACTTACACGGGTAAGCCATGAAGCGCTGTTTGATTGTCGACGATTCGAGAGTGGTCCGCACAGTTGCTGGACGGATCGTCCAGGACTTGTCGTTCGATGTTGCCGAAGCGGCGCATGGCGCTGAGGCGCTCGACTTATGCCGAGAGCAAATGCCCGATGCCATCCTGCTTGACTGGAATATGCCGGTTATGAACGGGCTCGATTTCCTCCGCGCGCTGCGACGCGAAGAAGGTGGGAAAGACCCGATTGTTGTGTTTTGCACCAATGAAAACGACACCGACCATATCAGCGAAGCCATTCGAGCCGGCGCCAACGAGTACATTATGAAACCATTTGACGCTGAGATAGTTGAGAGTAAGTTTTCCGAGGTGGGGCTCGTCTGAAGCAATTTCTTAATAAAATAGCGATTTCTAGTAACCTTTGAGGCCCCTAGAAGCGGTGAAGAAATGCAGAATAGCACATTCAATGAACTGGCCGATTTGGCCCTGCGCCATAGCGGTCAGCATTTTGCGCCGTCCAAATCCTATTTGATGGAAGCGCGGCTGAGCAGCATTTCACGCCGCGAGAGCTTCGCCACACTTGATGACCTCGTCCACTGTTTAAAGGCCCGCCCAAATCAACGCTTCGAACAGGAAGTTGCGGCCGCGCTCACCGGCAAGCTGACACGGTTCTTCGCCCAGCGCGATGTGATAGAGCAAATCGTTAGTCACGCACTCCCGCAACGTCTCAAGCTGTCGAAATCGGGACGGTTGAGAATATGGTGCGCCGGCG
>JBCBQS010000167.1:0-6650 GCA_039820085.1 Pseudomonadota bacterium | reverse complement strand
CCATATACGGCCCGACCATTTCGGTCGGGAAATCAAGGAAGTTCCGGACAATATCTTCGCCAAAATCCTGCGCGGCGAAATGCCGAGCGTTAAAGTCTATGAAGACGATCGAGTGCTCGCCTTTATGGACGTCTTTCCGCAATCCGAGGGTCATACGCTGATCATTCCGAAAGATATCCAGGCCCGGAACTTCCTTGATTTCCCGACCGAAATGGTCGGGCCGTATATGGAGCGCGTCCAAATGATTGCGCGCGCTGTCGAAAAAGCGATGTCGCCGGACGGTGTTGTGGTCACGCAGTTTAATGGCGCGCCAGCCGGGCAGACGGTTTTTCACTTGCACTTCCATGTCGTCCCTCGATGGCGGGATGTCGCACTTTCCGGCCACGCAGCGGGCCAAATGGCGGATATCGGCGCATTGGAAGAAACCGCAGCCAAAATTCGCGCTCAGCTTAGTTAAATCCCGAGTTTCTCACGCAGAATCTTGTTGACGGCCTGCGGATTTGCTTTGCCGCCCGACGCTTTCATCACTTGTCCGACAAACCAACCCATCGACTTAGGCTTCTCTTTAACGGCGGCTGCTTGGTCTGGGTTCGCGGCGATCACCTCATCAATAATGGCCTCAATCGCGCCCGTATCCGTGACCTGTTTCAGACCATGCTTTTCAACAATGTCGGACGGGTCACCTTCGCCATCTATCATGCGCTGGAAGACATCTTTAGCGATTTTACCAGAGATCACATCGGAGCTAATCAAGTCGATCAATCCACCAAGCTGCACGGCAGACACGGGACTTTCAGAGAGCTCTAGCTCGGCTTTGTTGAGATAGCCGAAAAGTTCCTGTGACACCCAATTCGCTGCAAGCTTTGGATCACGTCCTTTCGCAACCGTCTCGTAAAAGTCTGCACTTTCAGCGTCGGCCGTTAGAACCCCAGCATCGTAGCGCGACAGCCCATAATCACTCTCAAATCGGGCGCGTTTCTGATCTGGAAGCTCTGGTAAGTTGACCTTGATGCCCTCGATAAAGGCGTCATCTATTTCAAGTGGCAACAGATCCGGGTCAGGGAAATAGCGGTAATCGTGCGCGTCCTCTTTCGACCGCATACTGCGTGTCTCACCTTTGTCCGGATCATAAAGCCGGGTTTCCTGATCGACTGAGCCGCCCCCCTCAACAATTTCGATTTGACGGCGGGCTTCATACTCAATCGCGGCTTGAATGAAGCGGAACGAGTTCATGTTTTTGATCTCACAGCGCGTTCCAAGATGCCCGAAATCGCCGGTCTCTCGATACTTTTCATACGCGCCCGGCTTACAAATCGAGACGTTCACGTCTGCGCGCAAATTCCCCTTTTCCATATCGCCATCGCACGTTCCCAATGCGACCACGATGGATTTGAGCTTCTTCACATAGGACGCTGCTTCAAGAGGTGAGCGGATGTCAGGTTTGGAGACGATCTCCATCAATGCGACACCGGAGCGGTTCAAATCGACATAAGTCGCGCTCGGATCCATGTCGTGGATCGACTTGCCCGCGTCTTGCTCCAAGTGAAGACGTTCGACGCGAACCGAAAACGCATAAGCAGGATCGCCGTGCGAGGGTTCGACATCGACTTCAATCTCGCCCTCACCCACTATCGGGTGCGCGAACTGACTGATTTGATAGCCTTGTGGAAGATCGGGGTAGAAATAGTTCTTACGATCGAAACGCGAGTATTTGTTGATCTTCGCGTTTAGGCCGAGACCTGTTTTGACCGCTTGTTCGACGCAAAACTTATTGATGACCGGCAGCATGCCAGGCATGGCCGCATCGACGAGAGATACATTTTGATTGGGCTCAGCGCCAAAAGTCGTTGACGCACCCGAAAAGAGCTTTGCGTTGGAGGCCACTTGCGCGTGAACTTCTAAGCCCAGAACCACTTCCCAGTCGCCAGTATCGCCTTTGAGCGTATATGTCGGACGATCACTCATCGCCTGCTTCCTTATTCGTTTCGTCTGTGTCTTTAACGCGCTTTTTGGCCGCTTCAAGTCGAGCGCGGCGCTCTGCAAGACGGCGGTCGATGGCGTGCTCTTTCTTGCCAAACAGTCCACGACTGTCTGATCCGCCCTCGCCCTGCCGCGCATCGATCATCTTACCCGCAATCATCGCCAGGCGTATCGAAGCATACGCCGCCGCGACCAACGAGAGCGCCCAAATATGCCGGGACCGTGGATGAAAGGGATCTGCGCCAATGCTGTAAGCTGAGATCAAGATGAGCGCGACGCAAACCGCAAAGGCGCCACCTGAGAGCAGAAGAAACCGACGGCTCATTCCGGCCAGTTACCACCATTTCACGGGTTTGGCGACGAATCCCGCAGCGTCTTCAATCGCGCCCGCAACACGGAAGCACGCCGCTTCATCCAGCGCTTTGCCGATGACCTGCAGACCCAGTGGCAAGCCGTCATTATCTGTTCCAGCCGGCACCGAAATGCCGGGTAGCCCTGCGAGGTTCGCCGTCACGGTGAAGATATCGTTCAAATACATCTGAACTGGATCATCCGTTTTCTCGCCATAGGCAAAGGCGGCGCTAGGGCATGTCGGCGTCAGCAAGGCATCGACATCTGCAAAAACGGTTTCAAAGTCCTGCAAGATCCGTGTCCGCACTTTTTGTGCCCGCAAATAATAGGCGTCATAATAACCAGATGAGAGCACATATGTGCCGATCATCAGACGCCGCTGGACCTCTGCGCCGAAACCATCCGCGCGCGTGTCCTCATATGTGCCAATCAGACCGTCACCGTCTTGCCGAGCGCCGTACCGCATGCCGTCATAGCGCGCGAGGTTTGATGACGCTTCAGCTGGTGCAACAATATAGTAGGCGGGCAGCGCATACTTAGTATGCGGTAGCGAGACATCAACGATTTCGGCGCCCATCGCCTTCAACCAATCGATGCCCTGTTGCCAGAGTTTTTCAATCTCGTCTGGCATGCCATCGACGCGATATTCCTTCGGCACCCCAATTTTCATTCCACTCACGCCTTTGGAGACCTCAGAGACCCAATCGGGTGTCTCAACGTTTAAAGATGTCGAGTCTTTGGCGTCGTGAGAACACATAATTTCTGTGAGAAGGGCCGCATCGGTGACCGACTTTGCAATGGGTCCGGCTTGGTCGAGTGAGCTTGCAAATGCGACCATACCCCAGCGCGATGCCCGCCCATAAGTTGGCTTGATCCCGACGGTTCCTGTAAAGGCTGCAGGCTGCCTGATCGATCCACCTGTGTCAGATGCTGTCGCCGCCAGACAGATGTCGGCCGCAACCGCTGTTGCGGAGCCACCAGAAGACCCGCCAGCGGTCAACGCAGCGTTCTCTCCGCTCCGCCGCCACGGATTGGTCGGAGGTCCAAACCGCGATGTCTCGTTGGATGACCCCATCGCGAACTCATCCATATTGAGCTTCCCGAGCATCACCGCACCTGCATCCCATAGGTTCTGCGTCACGGTACTTTCATAAGTCGGCGTGAATTCACCGAGAATGCTCGAGCATGCCGTCGTGCGTACGCCTTTTGTGCAATAGAGGTCTTTAATTCCGAGCGGAGCGCCGTCTAAGCGGCCCGCTTTTCCTTTGGACCGGCGATCATCCGAAGCAGCGGCCATGCTCAAAGCGAGCTCAGGCGTTGTCACCACGTAAGCATTCAGTGTGTCATTCGATGCCTCTATGGCGTCAACAAACGCCTGAGTCAGCTCAACAGAAGAAAACGCACCCTGGCCGAGGCCAGATAAGGCGTCTGTAAGCGTCAATTGCGTGAGGTCGCTCATGCGAGCTCCTATTGTCGAAACGAGAAAAATTTGCGCCTTCGTATGCCGCCTTATGGGTTAAATACAAGCTTTAAACGCGGTTGTGTCGCATTCAGTGTTGTTGGAGGTTCAGGGTCACTGTGATTTGATTGGCGTCTGACCAAAAACGCTGCGATACCCAAGACAGCAAGAGGAGCTATTATGTTGACCCATCGTATTGCTTTCGCCGCACTTCTATTCACCGTTTCGGCTTGTGCGACCGCAACCTCACCGGAACAGATTGAAGCTCGTGAAGCCGCAAACGCGAAGGAGGTTTTCGCTGATGACCCCCGCCGCGGGGGCGAGGTTGAGCGGCTATGCTTTACGCGAAACATTGACGGTTTCGAAAAAACAACAAAACGAGCGGTTGTTGTTCGCGAGGGACGCGACCGGTTCCTCGTCGAAACATTTCCAGGATGCTTCGATCTCGATTGGGCCCAGTCTCTGGCGTTTGATTCTTTCGGTGGGTGTTTGGGCAAAGGGGACCGCATTATCGCATTTGAAAGCGCGTTTGGCCCAAGCCATGGTGACCGGCCACAATCCTGTCTCATCAAGCAAATTTACGAGTGGGACCCTGACGCCGAATCTGAAGACGCCGATTCTGAAACCGACGAGAGTGAAGACGACGCAACTGAAGGTATTGAGACGACCGCCTCGCGCTAAGCGCTATTCAACCGACTTTGGGACGACGAAAAAGCCCTCATCAGATTTAGGCGCGTTGGCCAGAACTTGGTCCTGAATGCTGCCATCTGTGACGACGTCCTCGCGCATTGGAAGTGTCGCTGCGACGACCGATGTCATCGGTTCGACGCCCTCAATATCAACTTCATTGAGCTGTTCGATCCAGCCCATGATACCCGTCAGCTCAGCCGCAAGCGGTTCCAGCTTCTCTTCGGGCACAGCAATTCGGCTCAATCGCGCGACTTTGCGGACATCATCTTTTGTGACGCTCATATGGACAACTCCAATTGACCGGCGCAGCGATACGCGCGAGTGACCGCGAAGACAAGCCCATGCCTGAACTCCTTTTATCCGACCTTCCCTCGACCGGTCCCCTGCTCGCCATCGATCCTGGCTCGAAATCGATCGGCGTGGCTGGCTCTGACGTCTCCAGAATGATCGCGACACCTTTAGAGATCATTCCACGAGGTCGGAAGCTGAAGCCGGCCTTAGATGCGCTTATGAAGCTGTATGATGCGCGCGCCAGTGTCGGCTTGATCGTCGGTTTGCCGTTAAATCTGGATGGTAGTTCAGGTGCAAGGGTCCAAGCAGCAAAGGCGTTGGCGTACAATATCCTACAGGCGCGCGATATTCCGCTCGCGTTTCAGGATGAACGCCTTACGAGCGCGGAAGCTGAACGGGTCATGCTCGACGCAGATCTGAGCCGTGCCAGGCGCGCGAGCGCCATTGATGCGTCCGCAGCCGCGATCATTCTACAAACCGCACTTGATCGGCTTGCGAACGGGACAAGCTAGGTCAATACCGCGTTGAGCAACGTATTGAGACGGCTCGCGAATTGGTCTCTGTGAATCTCTTGGCTTCGCGACAACACTTCGAACTCGCTGCCGCGCGACAAAGCGACCAGCATTCTTGCCGCTTCAAGGGGACGACTCGCCCCCAGCCGCTCAAGCGGATCAGACAACCAGCTCTCCAGCGTTCGAGACCAAGCGGCAACACGCATCTTCATGCCCTCATCACGCCCGGCAAATAAAACCATTTCATATTCAATCGCTTCAAGGCCGGATTGAGCGGGGTTTAGCATCGTCATGCCACCTAAGAACCTGACAAAGTCCTCGCGTGTTTGAACTGGGCGCACTGTCAGGGTTTCGACTAGCGATCTTTGATAATCGTCGATGTACAGAGAAAATGCATCCCGGACGAGATCCTCTCGCGTCGCAAAATGGTAGGTCGTTGTGCCTGGAGACACACCTGCGACAGCCGCCACTGCGCGGTGCGTAACCTTATCAACGCCTTTCGTTGAAATGATTTCAAGCGCAGCACGCAATATCCGCTCGCGGTTTGCGCCGCGTGGAACAGGTTTGCGTACAGGTTCGCTACCGGACATTACAATCGCTCTTACTGAACATTTGTGCGAATTCTATGATACTAGAACACGCCTTACTGAAAGTTCATACGAATTGCACATCGCTTTGCAAGTTTGCGACCGAAATTGAGTTTCTGAGCGGCGGCGCCCCTGGTCTCTTTGCTTGACGTTGTCAGCGTAGCAGTTTCAAACGGGCCCGTTCGGAGGGTGCCACATGTTTTGGTATGTCGCAGCGATCTTCATTGGTTATGGTCTCGGCTCAATTCCATTCGGTCTTTTGCTGACGCGCCTTGCTGGACTCGGCGATATTCGCGACATTGGGTCTGGAAATATTGGTGCGACCAATGTGTTGCGGACCGGACGCAAAGATATTGCTTTTGCGACTTTGATTTTAGACAGTTTCAAAGCCGGTCTGGCCGTGCTGCTCCTCGCTTCGCTCAGCGGCGAACGAAATGTGGGTCTGATTGCGGGTGCCGTTGCTTTCCTTGGTCATTGCTATCCGATTTGGCTTGGCTTCAAGGGCGGCAAAGGCGTCGCCACTTATGCGGGATTGTTGGTATTTGCCTCGCCCCTCGCCTTGGCAGTGGGTGCTCCGATTTGGCTCGGACTGTTCGCGCTCACGCGGATCTCTTCATTGTCGGCACTCGTCGCTGCCGCAATCATTCCGTTCGGGGCATATCTCTTAGGTGAGACAGTGTTTGCAGCCAGCGTCCTTTTCGCGCTAAGTGTTCTGGTCTTTTGGACACATCGCGAAAACATCAATCGGCTTGTTTCGGGGACGGAGCCCAAATTTGGGAG
>JBCBQS010000166.1:0-6669 GCA_039820085.1 Pseudomonadota bacterium | reverse complement strand
TGTGGGCAGGTCGCAGTTTTCGCAGCATTTGGATTGGTGTGGTACAAATGCTCGTACGTCGTTGTATACACGAGTTTTGGAAAACACGGTCCAGACGATTTGCGAGTTGCTTCTTCTCGTTTCAAGATGCCCTCCATAATTGATATATGGAAAGTATCATGAGAACGAATACTAGGCGATTGCTTTCTGACTCTCTCGAATCATGTCGCTCGCCTTCTCGGCAATCGCGATTGTCGGTGCATTGGTATTGCCGCTGACGAGGCGCGGCATGACGGAAGCGTCGACAACACGTAGCCCGTCTACACCGCGGACGCGAAGTTGATCATCGACGACGGCCATTGGATCGCCATCCGGCCCCATTTTACAGGTGCCGACGGGGTGATAAATGGTGCCGCCGGTTTCGCGGGCGAACTCCAAGAGCTCTTCATCAGACTGGAGGGCTTCGCCAGGTTCCAACTCATGTTCAATGTATTTGGCCAATGCCGGCTGCGCTGCGAGGTCGCGTGCCCATCGCAGGCCTGCCACCGCTGTTTGTTGGTCAAGCGGGTCAGACAAATAGTTCGGCCGGATTGCTGGGTGCGCATCATGCTGTGCAGACTTGATGTGCACGCTGCCACGACTTTCAGGGCGCAGCTGACAAGGCGCGATGGTGATGCCAGGATGCTTCTCGAGTTCCATGTCTCCCGTCTCTGTCATTTTTTGTAGATCCATTGTCGCCGGGAGGATGTGATACTGGACGTCGGGTGTCGCGAGTTCGGGGCGCGTCTTAATAAACGCGGCCACGTGCGCGGCTGAGAGCGTCAAAAGACCTTTGCGCTGGGTGAGGTATTTGAACACTTCGCCAACCATGGCGAGGCCGCGCGATTGCTGATTGACCGACGGGCTGCCATCTTTCATTCGATAGCGATTTCCAAGCACGAAATGATCTTGGAGGTTTTCACCGACACCAGGCAGCGCTGATACGGTTTCGATGCCGTTTTGCTGGAGCCGTTCAGGGTCACCGATGCCGGAAAGTTCAAGCAATTGCGGACTATTGATCGCACCGCCCGCGAGAATGACTTCGCCGCGCGCCGTCGCCGTGATCGTTCGACCGTTTTGGGTATATTCAACGCCATTGGCGCGTTTGCCTTCAAACAACACTCGCGCCGCGAGCGCGTTCGTCTCGATTGCGAGATTAGGCCGCTTTTTCGCAGGGTTGAGATAGGCAACTGCGGCGCTCCAACGGCGTCCATTTTTGACCGTGAGCTGATAGTAGGCGACACCCTCCTGATCTTCTCCATTCACATCGCGATGTGGTAAACCCAGTGCTTTGCCGGCTTCGATAACGGCGTCGGAAACGGGATGTTTCTCGGTCACATCTGAGACATTGAGCGGGCCGCCCTTGCCGTGACCGTCCATGCCGTCTCGCTCTTGGTGCTGACTGCGGATGAAGTAGGGGTGCAGATCGTCATAAGACCAACCTCGCAGTCCGAGCTGCGCCCAGCCATCATAATCCTGGCGTTGGCCGCGAATATACAGCAAGCCATTGATCGACGATGACCCGCCGAGGACTTTGCCGCGCGGCCAAGTGTGGACGCGATCATGTGTGCCGGGGTCAGGCTCGGTTTCGTAGAGCCAATTGACCTTTGGGTCCTTGAGCGTTTGCGCATACCCAACAGGGATATGGATCATCAAAGAGGTGTCTTTGCCGCCCGCTTCGAGCAGAAGTACGGTTGATTTGCCGTCCTCTGTGAGGCGATTGGCAAGCACGCACCCTGCGCTGCCGGCGCCAACGACAATATAGTCAAACTCAGCCATTCTGTTCTCCGTTTCCTCATGATGGGTCATCGCCCAGTATTTTGAAGATGACACAGGCGTCACGCTTTCAAAAGGGGAACCCTGCGTCATGGTTGACGCACCTGACGAGAACACGCTTCCTATCACCAATGACATAGACAGGAGCGGGAAATGACCAGCCTCGGCGATTATGAAACCATCAAACTCGAGCAAGAGGGACAGATTGCCGTTCTGACCCTGCATCGTCCAGATAAGATGAACGCGTTTACCGGCAAGATGATGTACGAAATGATCGATGCGTTTGATAAGACAGACGCCAATGATGATGTCCGTGCCGTGATCGTAACCGGGTCTGGCGAGCGGGCCTTCTGTGCCGGAGCGGACCTCTCTGAGGGGGCGAAGACGTTTGACTATGAAGCGCGCTCTGACACAGGGGAAGTGGGCCGCACGAGCAAAGTCGACATTCAAAGGGATGGCGGCGGACGTCTCACTTTGCGCATCTTTGATAGCCTGAAGCCTGTGATTGGCGCGATCAATGGCGCGGCGGTTGGCGTTGGCGTCACCATGCAATTGCCCATGGATATCCGGATTGCATCCGACAATGCACGGTTTGGTTTCGTGTTTAATCGGCGCGGGATCAATCCAGAAGCCGCGTCGAGTTGGTTCTTGCCGCGTTTGGTTGGGATCCAGCAGGCGCTTGAATGGTGCTATTCTGGACGGGTCTTTCCAGCAGAAGAAGCGCTGAAAGGTGGCTTGATCCACTCGGTTCACAGCCAAGCAGACTTGATGACCGTCGCCCGTACGATGGCGAATGAAATCGCTGAGAACACAGCTGCTGTGTCGACCACGCTCACGCGCCACATGATGTGGCGTATGCTCGGCGCGAGCCATCCAATGGACGCGCATATTGTGGATAGCGCCGCGATTTACTCGCGTGGCCAAACCGATGATGCGCGTGAAGGCGTGATGAGCTTCCTAGAGAAGCGTAAGCCGGTCTATCCCGTCAAAGTCTCGGACGGTATGCCGAACTTTTTCCCATGGTGGGAAGAGCCCGAATTTGATTGGATTGGCGAGTAAAGCCGGCCTTAAGTCACAGCTGCGTCGAGCAAGAGGTAAGTCGCCAAACGCGCACTCGCATTCTTGTTTGACGCATGCGTGTTTTCCAGCGCGTTGAGCGCATCGGATTCTTCCAAAGCCAAGAAGTCTCTGGCCAGCGTCATCATTTCAAGATTGCCGCGCAAACGTTGGCGAACGCGTTCGACTTGTCGACCGACTTGATGATTGGTGGCAGAGCGACGTTGATCTTCACCTTTTCGCGCAGCCGCGGCGATCCGTTTTTTGTCTTTCGGGCGGAAAATATCCGTCAGTTTGATGCCTGAATCTTGGAGCTGATTGAGCAGCGCTTCGGCTGTCTCTTCACGCGAAAGCGTTGAACGTTCATCGCGCTCCATATCGGCAATGATGTCACTCAAAGACTCGCCAGAACGCCCAGTAATCTCTTCGACCCCGCCATCCAGATCGATCAGTGACTCACCTGGCTGGTAAACTTCGCCGTCACCGTTCGCGCCATTTGCATGTCCATTGCCGTTTGTGATCGCCGTATTTGGATCATCCTCGTGCAAGACTGCGCTTGCCATCCGATCTGCACCCGCCTCGAAAAGGTCTTCTTCGACAGCGCGAGAGGGCGATTGCCTCACGGGAGCGGAGTCGATTTCAGCATCGGCCGATCCGGGCTCATCGACCGATGGTTCTGGTTCGAGCAAGGCATCGGCCGGTCCGGACGATGTGTCCGATACGCGCTCCTGCACGGATTTGGTTTTACGCAAAAGCGCCTGACTCGTATTGGTCGCACGGCGCTCAGCGATGTCCATCTCAGCCCGCGCAGCCATTCCTGCGGCGCGAACCGCAGCAGCGGCTTGCTGACCTGCCTCTTTGAGCTCGGCGAGCGCCTTTGCGGCTGACTCAGACGCTTCAAAGGTTTGGTTTTGGATTTCCTTGCTGGCGTCTTTTGCGCCGTCCAAGGCCATCTTGACCGACTCCATAAGCCGATCACCAGTTGTGCCAGCAGCCGCAGCAGCGAGTTCGCCCGCGCGGGCGGCCGTTTCAACCGTCTTGCGCGATTGTTCCAGCTTTTCTTCCATCCGCGCGATCGCAAATAGAAGCGTTTCATTCCGCTCCCCAGCTTCTGCGGCGAGTGTGTCCATGGAAGAAATCTTTTGGGCGAGGCTTCGACCTGTTTGATCCAAGCTCGCGAGACGAGCTTGAAGCGCGTCCTCGGCAGCGCCGACTTCGTTCGCGGCGGCTTTGGCAGAAGCGACCATCATGTCGGCTTGTTCTGGGATAGCTTCGTTCAATAAGTCGGTTTGTTCACGCAGGTCTTTTGCAAGTTGTTCCAAGCCGGTTCGTTCATTGCCAAGGCGTTCGGCGAGATCGCGGGCATTGTCGGCGCTTGCGTAAGTCACAGATTCGAGTCGTTGACGTTCATCCCCGATTTCGGCCGACATGGCTTTCATCGCCGATAAGGCATGCCCCATAGACCGGTCGACTTCTGCACTCGCCTTCGACATTTCATCGGCGAAAACCTTTGCTTCGTCAGCCATTGTTTCGGCCGGTAGTAAGAGACGAGCAGCTGATTCCAAAACGACCGCATTCGCAGCCGTCGCCCGCGCTTGCTCGCGCGCCATCATGCCTGCGAGCACTAGCATCAAACCAGGGAGCAGAATGCCAATAATGCCTGCAATAATGAGCGCGGGTTGAATCTCTGCAAGCGCGTCTGGGCCGATTGCCGCGATCGTCCCAACAATCGCAGCCACCCACCATAGAAACGCGAGCCCAAGCCCGCCCCATGCAAGCCAACTGGAAGCATTTTGAGCCGCTTGCAGCCGGGCAATGGCATCTGCGGGTTTCATTTTCTCGGTTTCAGGCACGTCACTCATGGTCTCTATTATAGTCTCGACTGGGGCAAAAATGCGAGACTGGAACGCATTTCTTCCATCCACAGGTCGCAAGACATGCGCCAAACGTCAGTGCGACCATCAATATATTTCATTAGATCATTGAATTATAATATATTTATCCCGGTCCATCAGACCTCAATGCGACTCTTAATTCGCTGAAAACTTCAGGCGATCGGACTCAATTATTCTCGCCAAACGCGATATCAGTTATCCTATGATCCCGCATCAGGGGAATCATCAGCGGATTTCATCGGTAACGGACTGGTCAAAAATTACGTCTTTCGGCATGGTTTTGAAATGCTTCGCACCGTGCTCATTTATGCCTCGATCTTAACCATCGCCGCGTTCGTTCTGGAATGGGTTGAGTTCCAGTACATGGCGCGCGTCTACACAATTGAAATCTACATGGTCCTGATTGGTGTTGGCTTCACCTTGCTTGGATTATGGCTCGGGCGGGTTTTGACCCCGCAAGCATCTCCGCAAGCCTTTTCCCTAAATGCAGCCGCCTTGGAGAGTCTCGGGATTACCAAACGCGAGTATGCGGTGCTTCAGCATCTCGCGGACGGTCAATCAAATAAAGACATCGCGCAAACGCTGCATATTTCACCCAATACGGTGAAAACGCACGTCTCCAAATTGTATGAGAAACTCGAGGTGAGCCAGCGCCTTCAAGCGGTGCAGAAAGCGAGAGATTTACAGCTCATTCCTTAGGGTGATTTAGAGGTCATTCACGAAAATCACCCGAATGGGCGATATGAATAAGAGCCCGCTCAAACCAGTCTAACCGCATGATTTGAGCGAAAGGAGATTAGGGATGCTACGGATCATTTTTGTGTATGGGGCGATTGCTGGATTGGTCATCATTGCGGTGATGATCGCAGGCATGGTTTTGGGTGGCGGTGCGGGCTCACAAGTTCAGGGCTTCCTGACCATGATCATTGTTCTGTCCCTAATTTTTGTGGGGGTGAAGCGGTATCGAGATAAAGAACTTGGCGGTGTCATTAAGTTCTTACCGGCGCTCGGACTTGGTGCTGGGATCGCTGCGGTTGCAGCGGTATTCTATGTGCTATCTTGGGAAGCCAGCCTCCACCTCACGGACTTTGCGTGGATGGATGCTTATAAACAATCCCAAATCGAGTCTTATGAAGCCAGTGGATTGGTGGGCGAGGAGCTGTCGGCCAAGGTCGCAAGTCTTGAAGCCATGATGGAGGGGTATCGCAATCCACTCATGCGCTTGCCGATCACGTTTATTGAGATCTTTCCGGTCGGTTTGCTCATCGCCCTGATCAGCGCAGCGCTGTTGCGAAACCCGAAAATCTTGCCAGCACGGGCGTGACGCGACCATTGATCTGATATTTTGCCAGCCCTCCGGTTCAGGAGGGCTTGCATTGTTGTGTTTGCAATGGTTTTGGAAGCCAAGACCAAATTGGTTACGCACAAGAAACGAACATGTGACGATTGACTTGCTTCGGAATCGACCCATGTTCAGGCCGTTTGCCCGCGTGGCGATGGTGGCAAACACGGCTCATGACGGAGAGGATCAACCATGGCGGCGCTCGACACACACTCAAAGATAGACCTAATCGGGTTCAACTTGAAAATGCTCGCGCGGGGGCAGAAGCGCTCCTTACTGATAAGCGCAGGCGCCCTCGAGGACAAAGAATTCTTGCTCGAGTCGTGTCGTAAAATGGCTGATATCGGCGTCGGCCTCTATGCGACGCCTGGCACCCATCGTTTCCTCGATGAAAATGGTATTGAGTCGATTGCCGCTCGCAAAATATCGAGCGACGAAGAACCGAACATCAAGACTCTGATCGAAGATGGCAAAGTCGATTTCGTCGTCAACATCCTCACCGGCGATACGACCTATGATGAAGCCTCCGATGCGGCCAGCATCCGATCCCTATCCGTATAGAGTGGAATACCATGCTTAACG
>JBCBQS010000165.1:0-6674 GCA_039820085.1 Pseudomonadota bacterium | reverse complement strand
CAGCGGGGCTTAGGAGGCATCTCTACGGCTCTTTTGACGAACCGCTTAAAGTCGCTTGAGGAACAAGGGATGATTGTTCGTCGCCGCGCACAGGGACAAAACTCATACGAGTATCATCCTACTCAAGCCTGCGAAGCACTGCTCCCGGTTCTCGTTTCATTGGGCGAATGGGGAATTTGCTGGGCAAAACACACGCTGCTTGATGACGATTTCGATGTCGAGTTTTTGATGTTCTACCTAGAACGCAGTATTGAACCGTCCGCGATACCCGGCGCCAACGCCGTTATTCGGTTCCTGTTTACGGACTTAGAGGAGCAACGAGAATGGTGGTTATTGGTCAAAAACGGATCGACCCAATTATGCTTTAAAGATCCCGGATTTGATATCGACGTCTATTTGACTGGCTCGGTTCGCGTCATGACTGACGTTTGGATGGGCGACCGCACATACAGAGAGGCGATCCAGTCCGGCGATTTGGATATTCAAGGTGATCCCGCTTTGACTAAGAACGTTCGCGCATGGTTGAAGCCAAGCGTTTTTGAAGGCTCGCCACGTGAGCCAGTCACCGCTTAGTGAGCAAAAGCAGCTACTAGCCCTTTAACTTCGGGATCACGTTTTGCGGTGTGATCACTTCGCCGCAATGGGCGCATTGGATGTCTACGCGTAGGTCGGAACCGCAGGGCGTGTGGATGATCTGGTTCCAGGTGCGGTCCTGATCGATGAGATGATCAAGCGCCCAGGTGCGGGTAACAAGCACCGTGCTGAGGAGATCTTTGCCAGCCTTGGTCGCCCGATAAGGGGCTTGCCGAGCAGCGTCTTCGCGTTCTAGCAAACCCTCTGAGACAAGCGCTTTTAGGCGCGAGCTCAAAATATTGTGGGCAATCCCCAACTTAGAGTGCGCCTCGCGAAATCGAAACTCGCGCTGCAGGGCGCCGTACATGATGAGCATGGACCATCGGTCTCCCGCAACTTTCAGGACTTCGGTGGCAGGGTCTTTTCGAGCCGCGACTGACATGACATCAGGCAGCTTGCGCCAACCTCGAACGCTGGTTTCGTCGGCCAGCGCTTGATGGAGTGGAATGATCGGAGGCCATATCAATTCCTGTGGCCGAATCTCTTCTCCGCAATCTCGGCACACATATTTGGGCACGATTGGCTTGCCGCAGGACGCATGTACGAGTTCAACGTCCGACTCCGCTGATCGCCACTTCTGCCCCCATGCGATCATGCTCAACGCAATAGCGTAAACGCCAAAACCACGCGATGTGAAGCGATACTCAAACCGTGGCGGCGACGCCTGGTATTGTTTTCGCTCGAATAGGCCAAGGGCAACCAAATGCTTCAGTCGTTCGGTGAGCCGAGACGAAGAGATCTTCAGCCCACTGGCAAAATCATCAAACTTACTGGCCCCAAAAAATGCCTCCCGTGTGATCAAAAACGTCCAAGCGTCTCCGATAACATCTACGGCGGCCACAAAGGGATCCAGCGAGGGTGAGTTAGGCGATTTCATTCCTGCATTCTAATCAAACTTCCTAAGGAATGACAAATATTGCTTGCATAATGGAAGTCACTGAGCGTATACTTCCATAACGAAAGCAACTGTGAACCCGCCAAAGGAGTCTCCGATGACCCAAGACCGCCGCGCTAAAGGACAAGAGATTGCGAAACAGTATTTCGGACGAGAGATTACACCGGACAAAGAGGATGACCCGTTCTTTGTGCCCGCCCTGGAGCATTTGTTCGGAGAGATCTGGTCTCGCGAGGGTCTCAGTCTACGCGACCGGTCGCTGGTAACGATCGCGGCTCTGATGGTCCTGGGTCGCGAACGAGAGTTTGGCATCCACTTGCATGGCGCGCTCAATGTTGGCGTGACGCCGAAAGAGATCGAAGAAATGGTGGTGCATCTCGCCTATTATGGAGGGTTTCCAACCGCCGCATCAGGACGCGAAACCGTGAAAAAGGTACTAGAGATGCGAGCTGGCCAATGACGCTTTCGCTTGTCTGTGCAGCACCAAGGTTCGGTTGGCAGCGATCATGGTCCTCTTCTCGTGACATCAGACAGGACCGATGCTTGCACGCAATCATGTCGGGTGTCGCTCTACATATCAGCATGATCGGCGGTTATCCTGCGCCGATAGAAGTTCCAATCGATCTGCACGTGGAACCGAACGAAGTGAGCGTGCTATGACACTTCATCTCATGGGGTCTGTGCTTTCTCCGTTCGTTCGCAAAGCACGCATCGTGCTGGAAGAGAAAGGGATCGGCTATACCCTGGAACCAGTTGTTCCATTCATGGCGCCGGACTCCTTTACGGACATGAGTCCGCTTAGGCGCGTTCCCGTTTTGAAAGATAGCGAAATCGGCCCTGATTGGGCGCTGCCAGATTCTTCAGCGATCTGTAGCTACATCGAACGCAAATATCCGATGCCCGCTTTGTACCCCACCGTTGCTGCGGATTATGGCCGCGCGCTTTGGTTCGAGGAATACGCTGATACCGAATTCTCAAACGTCATTGGGCAAAGCATATTTCGTCCGGCCTTGGTGCAAGTTCTTCTCGGTGAAGAGCCGGACCTCGATCTGGCTGAGAGGACGTTTCGGCAGGTCCTTCCACCTTACTTCGGATACTTGGAGGGATCGATTGCTTCACGGACCTTCTTCGTCGGTGAAGCGCTCAGCATAGCGGATATCGGTATTGCCGTTCACTTTCAGAACTTGCGGCTGGCGGGATTTGAAATTGTCAGCGCTGAATATCCCGGTCTTGCCGCGTTCACCGATCGATTGTTGACCCGAAAGAGCTTCTCAAAGTGCTTTGATGAAGAAAAAGAGTTTTTGAAACAGCAAGGTTACCAACCCAAACGTTCAAGTAAGTTCTCCGCATAGACATCCATTGGTGGCGTCGTCCTCTGGCGAGCCAAAAAAAGACATTAGAGCCATCGCTTCAATGCGGGCATAACTCCAACGACCATGACGGGAACCATAATGGCGCTCATTGTGAGCGTCTGTAACCAAAGAGCTTGTGGGGCGAGCCATGGCTCCAGGAGGACTGCAATGATCGTTAAAACAGGATAAACGCCAAGCCAGGTCAGAGTAACGAGGCGGCCGAGACCGCCTCGTTTGATAAGAGATTGAGCTATCGAACGCATCACACCGACTCCAAAGCGGTGATGTTCTCTTCCAGGTGCGCCATGGATGTGGTGCCTGGAATAACGATCATATTGGGGGAGCGCTGAAGCAACCAACGAAGCGCGGCCGCAGGGTCGAGCTTTGCGCCGGGCTGCATGGGGTTGGCCCCAAGCGGTCCATACGGAATGTAGGCGATGCCGTTTTCCGCCGCGAAATCCACGAGACTGTTATCGTCTTGCTCCGCGATATTGAACCGGTTCTGTACGCTGGCAATCGGCGCAACGCTCATCGCGCGCTCAAGCTGGTTCTGATCGACATTGGACAATCCAATGTGGCGGATTAGCCCGTCTTGTTGTGCGCGCGCGAGCGCTTCGACAGAGACTTCAATTGGCGTCTTGGGATCGACCCGATGCAACTGGAACAAGTCTATGGAATCTCGCCGCAGATTGAGCCGCGCTTTGAGGATTTGGCGACGCAGGGTTTCGGGCGAACCATCGACCACGATGCGCCCAGGTGCTGGCTTATCGACGCCGCCCTTTGTCGCGAGCACGACGTCGCGCCCCTCAAGCGCCTCCCCGACGATTTGATCCGCTGTCTCAGGTCCATAAGCCCAGGCGCTGTCAAAGAAGGTGACGCCTAAATCGGCAGCGCGTCGCAACAACGCCAAGCCACCTTTCCAATCGCCGCAGGGTCCAAAGTTACCAGGTTGCCCAGTCAGGCGCATCGCTCCGAACCCAAGTCGATTGACGGTGATGTCTCCACCCAATTGGAACGTGTCTGAAGGTGTAGATGTGTCGAACATGATTGTCTCCATTTCTCGTCGGCGTGATTGCCGATGCGGAGAAAATGAAGGAACTAAGGATATTTGGTAGATGATTTATAAGAGTTTTTGTTATACGCTACACGAATGAGCAAAAGTCTCGACCGATTGTCACTGCTAACAACCTTCGTCCGCATCGCCGAACGCGGCTCGATATCGGCGGCGGCCAGAGATCTTGGACTGTCACAAGCGTCGGCAAGTCGGCATTTGAACGAGCTGGAAACTCGCCTCGGTACGGTCCTCATCGAGCGGACCACACATAATCTTTCATTGACGTAGGCCGGCGAGGCAGCCCTAGAAGACGCGCGCGATCTGCTCAACGGATGGTCAGCGTTCGCCGAGAGATTTGATGACGCCTCTGATCTGTCAGGAACTTTGCGAGTCGTCGCCCCGATCGCCCTTGGGCAAAGACACTTGATCGATGCCACTGTTGATTGGCAACGCGCGTTTCCGAACCTGCAGATCAACTGGCAACTTGACGATAGCGAGCTCAATCTTGCCGAAACGGGGGCCGATGTGTGGATCCGGATTGGCCGGCCCCGAGATGATCGATTGGTCGTTCGCGACTTGGCGCAAGTTGAGCGGCTCGTGGTGGCTCATAGCAGCGTGGTAAAACCTGGCGAAACAACGGATCCAAAATTTCTGGAAGGGCTTCCCGCCGTTTCGCTGGCGCCGTTTGAAGGACAAATGCTTCCACTAACCCATCAAACAGAGGATGAAGTTACAATTCGCGCGAACAGCCGGCTCGTCACAAACAATATCTTTGCTGCGCTCAATGCAGCAAAATCGGGTTGCGGTTTTGCGATCATGCCGAGATGGCTCGTCGCCGATGAGCTGTCGAACGGGACGCTTATCGATATCTTGCCAGAATGGCGCGCGCCAACGCTGACCGTCACGGCCTGCTACTTACCATCCAGGCGACAATCTCGCGCCCTAAACGCATTCCTAGACATGGCAGAGACTGCGCTGAATAATTTGGCAAATGCTTGAGCCGTTGAGCGAGCAAAAGCGGACGTTACAACGGACGGTCATCGTTCTTTTTTGCTGGCGAACGATTGTGGATCTCTTCTCCCTTAGAATTCTAAGAGTGCTGTCTATCTTATGCGAACCCGTCTCTAACGTTGCTCACGGTATGGGCATGTTCCGCTGACAATGTGCCAACAAAGCGGATTGATTGGGATTCTAACATGACAATTCTCCATCCAACCCGAGATCTCGGCAAACTTGTTGCGCTTGTTCTGGTTCGCCAAGTGCGTCGAAGACTTTGGCTAAACCGCGTCCTCCCTCCGCATTGAGCGGGTCGCGTTTGAGTACGCGTTGAAACCAAAGCTTGCTTTCCTCGAGTGCGCCCGCTTCAAATCGGTCTTGGGCGACCGCTAACCCAACGGCGCTGTGCCAAGGTCTAATCGCGACAGCATCCGCTGAGAAATTTCGCTCCATCGAATACCAAGCTTGCTCAAGATAGGTCGAAGAGTTTTCCGGGGTTCCGTTGAGCACGCTCAGTTCGGACATGTTGATCATGGTGCCCCAGTCTTCTGGATCGATTACGAGCGCCCGCTCATAAGCACGCTGCGCCGCGTCAAAGTCTCTGAGCGCAGACTTCGCCAATCCAAGTGCTCGCCAGGCTCGAGTATGAGACGGATCAAGTGAAGTCGCGCGAACAGCCAATTCGACCGATCGATTTATTCCTTTCGCAGCCTCTGGTGTATCGAGCCATCCGCTGTCTAGCGCCTCGGTTAAGGACCGCCGGTCCGCGTTTCGATCATCCGCTGGCCCTTCATACCGGATGATCCTCTGCGCGATTGCGTTCGATAGTCCAGCAAGCGCAGAAGCATTCTCAGGCTGATCAGCCAATACAGACTCATATATTCGGGCCGCCGCCTCATTGTCCGCCCGAGTGAATTGGCTGTAAAATCCATCGGCGCGTTCGATCAAAGCGAGTTCCGATTGATCTTGAAACGGGGGATCGCCCGACGGTTGGAATAAAATCCAACCGCAGATGAGCGCCCCAACCGCCAGTCCGATCCCGATACCAACCGACGTGCGCCGCCTGAAGAACCGTTCTTCGTTAGGAGGTAGGCCCGAATTATCCGAGACCGCAGCAATTAGCCGGTAACCCCGCTTTGACACCGTTTCGATATATGTCGGCTGCTTGGCGTCGTCATTAAGCGCTTTTCGCAGTTTAAAGACTGACCGGGTTAAAGCGTCTTCATTCACATGCACGCCGTTCCAAAGCGCTTCTATGATTTGATCTTTGGAAAAGACGTCACCCGGGCGCGACGCCAACAACATCAAAAGTTCCATCACACGGGGTTCAACTTCAACCGTGGCTTCCGCACCCGATAGCCGATTGCTGCGCGGGTGAACTTGCCATTCCCCAATTGTTAAATTCGCCGCGGTCAAATCTACTAATCCTCTGATTTATATGAGAAATAAAAAGGTCATACCGAAAGGACGATTAGGTCATGGTGCTTCGCTGAATGACCTCCAAGGGTACCTCGCACGGCAGCGCAATTTATCCAAGCGCTCAAACATTTGTTAGAGAGGTTTTCTATGTTCTTAGACTTGAATGACATTATCCGCACAAGCACTGCATCTTTGTCTGCCCTGACATACGCTCTGCTGTTTTCGAGCGCGCATGCTGACGATTTTACACCGGCTGAGGCAAAGGCCGATCTCGACCGACTTTATTCTGGTTTGATTTCGGCCGAGGCGAATCTCTTTGCCGCAA
>JBCBQS010000164.1:0-6687 GCA_039820085.1 Pseudomonadota bacterium | reverse complement strand
GATTTAACCACACATGCGGTCCAATTTGGCCTTGATGGCTTGTTCAACTATCTCGCAGTTGAAGAGAAGAAAATTCGAGAGAATCCTGTTGCGCGGACCACAGAGTTGCTACGCCGCGTTTTTGGTTAGATTTAAAGGCACATAATGCGTCGATTTACGTTTGAAGCCTCTGATGGGGACATGGCTGCTTTAGAGTTTGGCGATCCAGCCAAGAAACTCGCGGCACTTTGGCTACATGCGACCGGCTTTAATGCCATGACGTATCAATCGATCCTTGCGCCGCTTGGTTTGCGCACAAAAATTCAGGCGGTGGATTTGCGCGGGCACGGGCGCTCGACCTTGCCGGCTAAACCCGGGCGCTTGAAGTCATGGAAGCGCTATCGCGACGATATTATCGCTTTTTTGGATCGCGAGTCGCCAGTCCGGCCTGTCGTGCTTGGCGGGCATTCTATGGGCGGTGCAGTGGCGCTCATGGTGGCGGGGGCGCGGCCGGATAAGGTCGCAGGTCTGGTTCTTGTGGATCCCGTCATTCTGCCACCAAGCGTTTACATGGGGATGCACCTTATGCCGTTTAGGATGAGCCGCGGCGGCAATCACATGGCCAAACAAGCGCGGCGGCGGCGCAACAAATTCGATTCCCGCGAGCACATTCAGTACAAGTACAAGGGGCGCGGCGCGTTCTCGACCTGGCGCGAGCCGTTCCTTGCGGACTATATCCTCGACGCATTCGATCGGACGGACGGCAATGACCCCGATAGCGATGATCAAGTCTGGCAACTCTTATGCGACCCAAAGTGGGAAGCCGCGACATTTATGGCGCAGCGTAATCGTCCATGGGGCGCCCTCGCAAAGGTCAAGAAGCACAAAATTCCAATCACGATCCTACGCCCAGACAGAGACTCAGTGATGACGGACGAAACGGCAGTCCGCCTGGTTAAGAAATGTCCGCACCTGGTGCTCAAAGAGCGCGTGAACACAACACATTTCCTGCCAATGGAAGCGCCTTATGACGTTCGCGATCAGCTCTCAACCTACATCTCAACGCTGATCGAGGGGATGGGCGAAGATGAAGTCGGCACTGTCAAACGAACTTTGCGCGGGACATGAGTAGAAAAACCTCTCTTCAAGTTTTACTTTGACTTTTAGTTAACATTCTGTTGTGTTTTCCCCAGGAGAGGGAAAATGAAGAATCGAATGGCTGCACTGCTAACGTGCGGGTTTATGAGTTTTTTCGTATTGGGCGCGGCGGGGGCTGCCTCCGATATGTACTTCGAAACAGGCAATTTTTTGGGTGTCCATGACGTTGCATGTGATGAAGACCCGATGGAGTCAGAATACTCTGTGACAGGTTCAGCGGAGTGTTCCGCGCATCGGGTGTCGACTACGTATCATCGACAGAAAATGGCAATGTCATTGTATCAAGATCGTCTGCACGAAGACTGATCGCCGGTTTTAAAGCGTGAGACCGCGCGGGGCGAGCCGCTCCAATTCCGCGATTTGATCTGGCGGCGCCGGAATGGCTTTTCGTTTATCAAGATCGAACGTCACCGCCACAGCTTGGGTGGTCACATAAGCGTCCCCGGTTTCTGGATCGAGCATCCAATGCGATAAGGAATGGGTTTTGCCGATGACATCGGCAAGGCTGGTATGGAGCACAAACCGATCACCCATTCGCGGCCACTTTCGGTAAATCAAACGATACTCTAGCACCGCGCTTCCGATGCGAACATCGCCACTCGCTTCTGCAATCTTTTCGCGCCACTCACTGAGGAGGGTCGGCACAGAATCTGAGATACGACCGATAAACCAAGGCGCCCAGACGCGACCAAAGCCGTCACACTCTTTTGGTAAGAACATGCCACGACCAATTTCTGGAGCACCGACTTTAGCGACCCGCTCAAGAGTTGCGGCACCCGTTTCGATCGGACTTATACTCGGATCGAGCCCGCGAGGTTTTGTATCATCGGGGGGGGTGTCTATCAGCGCATCGAGGCGCGCCCGCGACCGGCTGCTCCACGGAAACGGCTTGCCTGTTTTCGCATCGACATGCAGGACGCGCGTGCGAAAGGCCGCCGCCGAACTGCCATCGCCATGGCGCATATCCTGATAGATCAACGCACTTGTTTCATCCCATTCCAACACGCAGCCCGTCATGCGTAAGGGTTTGCCAGCATGCGCCTCGCGGATGTAGCGAATATGGTGTTCTGCCGGAAGCAAGGTCGATGGAGCACCCGCTTGAAACGCGTGCGGCATGTCTATCGCACCCGCAAAGCTGCCCAATCCCTCCATCGCTTTCTCGACATAGACGCGGACATTCATATGCCCCATCTCATCGCAATCCCAGGTATTTGGGATACCACTCCAGAGTGCGATCATGCGTGACAATTCCGGCAAAGGCCGCGGGCTTCGATCACTGTATTCTCGACCAGAAATCCGGTGCTTTTTGCTTCATTCGTAAGAATTCGGTTGGTCGCATCCGCGTGGAGTTCTTGTGCGCCTCCACACGCGTCGCAAATCAAGAAAACTGCTGAATGCGGATGATCGGGATGCCCGCAGGCCACATAAGCGTTTAGACTTTCGATCTTATGCGCGAGGCCCACTCCCTGTAGGAATTCAAGTGCGCGATAAATGGTTGGAGGTTTGGCCGCACCAAGACCATCTAAATTGGCCAATAAGTCATACGCTTTCGCGGGCTCCTCGCTTTCGAGCAGGAGCTGTAAAACCTTTCGACGGATTGGGGTCAGCTTTTGCCCCTTCTCTCGCACCAAAGTTTCAGCTTCTGCTAAAAACTCGTCGGGCTCTTTCGAGCTGCACGATTTGTTTGCGCGAGAGTGAGCGTGCGTGTGGGCCATGACCGCTATTTTGGATGATTGGTTGCAAAAGTGAAGAGGTGCACGCGCGAAAGATGGAATTCTCTCATTCATGCATCCGTCCAAATTCGCCGTCACTTAGGACAAATACTCAGTTGCGCCGCTATGGCACGCGACACGTTTCCGCGCGTCAGAATGGATAATTTTTATATTTGAAACAGATCCCTAGGTGACTTTCATAGTGAATGGAAAGGGTTTCCGCTATGAAGTCTCTCATATGTTCAATGCTAATGGCCTCATCGACTCTGATCGGTGCTGTAGCCTATGCAGATGACAATCCATGGATGGTCCGTGGTCGTGTCTTAGGCGTCTTGCCGGATGAAAGTGGAAGCCTCTCCGTCGCCGGGGCGGGTCTTCCAGGGAATGTCGACATTGGCGACCAATATGTCCCTGAACTCGATATCACTTATTTCTTCACCAAGAATATCGCAGCTGAGCTCATTCTTGCAGTGACGCCGCACGACGTAGATGCGATCAACGTCACCGTTCCCGGCGCGCTCGACAATGCCACCGTCGATTTGGGGGATGTTTGGTTGCTGCCACCCACTCTCACATTGCAGTATCACTTCGACACGGGCACGCAGTTTAAGCCGTATATCGGTGCGGGCGTGAACGCAACGTTCTTCTTCAATGAAGATGAAGGTCCGGTCGCGGACGGGATCGATTATGATCCGAGTTTTGGCGGCGCACTCCAGGTCGGGGTCGATTATGATCTCGATGGACAGCCTGGCGGTTGGGCATTGAATGCTGACGTCAAAAAGATCTGGATCAATACCGACGTGGCGGTGGATTTCACAACAGCTTTGGGCGCGACGGTCGACGCGGATGTCGACATCAATCCAATAGTGGTTGGTATCGGTTTGGGCTATAAATTTTAGCCCGTCTGCCTCCTTACGATACCAATCCAATGTCGCCCCGAACCGGTTGCGGTTCGGGGTGCTTTTTTACGACTCGGTGAATTCTTTGAACGCCTCAGCATAGTCTGGATGCCAGCGTGACAATGCTGGCCGGTTCTTAATGATGTCGTCCGCGGTCCATTGAACGCGCTTTTCATCAAGTGGGCGCGGGGTCTCATTATCTGGACAGAGGATATAGAAGTCACCCTGTTCGAGCGATGTCATCATGAAGTCCACGGTTTCTTCCGCTGTGGCAGCAAAGGGCGGTTTTTGCGGAATGAAGGCGGATACCATTGGCGTGTAGACGAAAGCTGGGATCAGAAGATGCGCACTGATCTGGCAGTTCTCTTCTTGGCGCAGCGCATGCGCGACGCTTTCCGTGTAAGCGAGGACGCCAGCCTTTGAGAGATTATAGGCATAATTTCCAGGCGGCCGCGTAATGCCCTGCTTAGACCCGGTATTGATCACCACGCCGGGTTCGCCATGCGCCAGCATCGCCGGCATGAAGGCGTGACAGCCATGGATCACGCCCATCAAATTTATGGATACAAGACCATTAAACGCGTCCAAGTCTTCCCACGGCTTGGTGCCCATGCGTCCAATACCAGCATTGTTCATTAAACAGTGCACATCGCCGAACTCAGCTTCGATCTCTGCACTTAGCCCCTTCATCGCTGCCGCATCGGAGACATCGCAGACTTTGGTTTTAACGGTGCCTGCGCCGCCAGATAGTTGTGCCGCTGCGTCTTCAAGCAAATCGGCTTTCACATCGACCAGAACGACATTCATGTCAGCGGCTGCAAAGCGTTTCGCCGCTTCCAGTCCGATACCACCTGCGGCCCCTGTCACGACGGCCGTGTTTCCAGCTGTCATCCAATTCATGAGCCGTCTCTCCCTGCTGTCAGTCGTGCGATCAATGTTGGCACGTCATATTCATCATCGCCCTCATAGCGCGGCGCATTGCGCCGATAGGCAGCTGTAATTTCATCATGGATCGGTTGAATTCGGACCATGTTGTAGGAATGTGTCACGACGTAAAATTCTCCGGCACGGATTTGTTCGACGACTTTATCGGCAAACGTATCGGCATCCATGGCGAACTGCTCAGAGCCCTTGGTCATCTCGGACGCGACAAAACCAGGCACGATCATGCCGACTTTAATGAAGTCCGGAAATTCATCGCGCATGGCCTCTGTAAGTCCGCGCACAGCATGTTTAGAGGCGATATAAGGTGCACTGTTTTTGACGGCGTTGAAGAATGAGTTTTCCGAGGCGAGGTTATAAATCGCCGCCGGTTCGCCTTGTGCGATCATGCGCTTTCCAAAGATCGCGGCCCCATGCCAAACCCCGAAAAAGTTCACATCCATAAGACGATGCAGATCCTCAAGCGACACATCCACCATTGGCGCACGCCCGATTGCGATTCCGGCATTGTTTATTAGGACATGAACCGCGCCATAAGTCCGCCAAGCAAAGTCTGCCAAGGCTTCAACACTTTCTGGATCGGTAACGTCCATAACCATGGCCGAAGCGTCGACCCCAAGTCCTTGAAGCGTCGCGATCGCTTCATCGAGCCGGTTCTGCCGAGGTTCGCCGATCACGATCCGCGCCCCTTCAGCACCAAAGCGTTTGGCGAGACCGAGGCCGATACCCGTCGCCCCGCCTGTAATGACAACGGTTTTGTCTTTAAAGCTTTCCATGTTCTTTGCCTCCCAGACTCTGACTACACAGAGAGTTGCCGGGCGGCGAGATCGCGCATGATTTCTTCAGATCCACCGCCAATCGCCATAACCCGAACTTCGCGATAAATCCGTTCCACACGATGACCCCGAATAAAGCCGGCGCCGCCCAAAATTTGCATCGCCTCTCGCGCGCAATATTCCAAAGTCTCTGTTGCTTGCACTTTCAACATGGCGAGTTCTGCAACGGGTGTGTTTCCATTCTGAACATGCCAAGCGTACGTGTCGAGCATCGTCGTTGTCGCCCATACGCGCTGGGCCATGCTTGCGAGCTTGTGGCGGATGACTTGATGGTCTGCGAGGCGTTTTCCGAAGGTTTTTCGATCCTGCGCCCAAGCCGCCGCTTCTTCGACACAAACCCGCGCAGACGCGGCTGCTCCAGCTGCCATGCCGAGACGTTCTCCGTTGAAGTTGGCCATGATGCCATAGAACCCTTTATCGACTTCGCCGATAATATTGTCCGCTGGTACGAACACATCATCAAAATGTATGGTTGCGGTGTCAGAGGCCCACCAACCCTGCTTGGGGAGTTCTGTTCGGCTGACGCCTTCACCCTCGAGATCGATCAGCAGGAGTGATATTCCTCCCATACCGTCTCCGCCCGTGCGAACCGCCGTGGTCAGCCATTTGGAGGTCATCCCTCCGGTGATATAGGTTTTCGATCCGTTCACGCGCCAGCCATTGCCGTCTTTCACAGCCTTCGTTTTGAGCTGTGCGACATCAGAACCGGCGGACGGTTCAGTGATCCCGAGACTGATTTGCTTGTCTCCTGACAAGACTTGCCGGCCGATTTCGGTTTTCATCTCCTCTGTCCCAAGCGCCATAATCGGGGGCAAACCGATCCCATGGATCATAAGAGCAGATGACACACCGCCAGCGCCAATGCGCGCTAACTCTTCAGATGTCACGATCCCGTGGAAGCGATCAAACTCAATGCCTTCCCCACCATACTCAGTCGGATAGCCAATCCCGAGAATGCCAGCTGCCTTCGCCTTTTTGAACAGGTCTCGAGGAATGCGCCCGGCCTCTTCCCAATCTTCCACGAACGGCATGATCTCTTTATCAACAAAGCCGCGTACAGAACGCCGCCATTCAGAATGGGTGTCGTCCATATGCGGGCAGGGCGGGCGCAATTCGTCAAAGGTCAAAGTCATGACGTGATCGTGAGATCGGAAACGTCGT
>JBCBQS010000163.1:0-6699 GCA_039820085.1 Pseudomonadota bacterium | reverse complement strand
GCCCAAACCAAGACCCCATCGTTGCCGCATATTGCTCAACGGATACCGTTGGGATCAAACGACCACGTGACTTGGTGTAAGACTCGCTGCCGACATCTGCGAACGGAACTTCACCATACAGGCGTTTACCTTGAACGGCACCGCCCGCAACGATTTGGTGTCCGCCCCAGCCATGGTCCGTCCCATTGCCATTGTCGATCGTGGTGCGACCGAAGTCAGACGCGGTGAAGACCACAACGTTGTTCCACTCACCGAGCTCGATCATCGCGTCCCGGAAAGATGAGATCGCCGCTGCAAGCTGTGCGTGCAGATTGCCGATTGTGTTTGCTTGGTTGCTATGCGTGTCATAGCCGCCAGTCGAGATGTAGAACATTTGCCGTGAGACGTTCAGGAACTGACGGATCTGGATGGTCTCTGCGACCGATTTCATCTGCTGAGAGACACGGTCTCCCGCAAATTGAGTGGTCAAAGCGATCGCGTTTTCCTGCGCATTCGCGAATTGCTCAGTATTGTCCACCGCCTTAGCGACGGACTGAGCCATATCCTGCTCGAGGATATTGTTGCTCTGGAAATCGCGCTTCGACAGGAATTCTCTGATCTTGTCGCGCGCTGCATCATCGCCATCATTGGTGCCGAGAATGTTGCGGTTCGCGTAAAGGTTCGGTTCGCGGACACCGCCGCCGCCGACTTTAAACTGCGACACGTTTTCACCAGCGAGGAAAACATCGTTTCCGCTCGTCGAAATTGCCGAGAAGACACGGTTCTGGTTCGGGGCCGAGGCAACAACCTGGTCCATAAACCGGCCACCCCAGCCGCGTCGTGCACCTTCAACGCCAAACGACATCCATGTCGATTGTTGGTCATTGTGAGAGAATAAACGCTTCGGCAGGATGGCGGTATTGTTGTCCATCGATGTGCGCGTTGTCGGCTCAATCAGCGGACCGACATTGCCAACCACGGCAAGATCACCGCCTTCAAACATGGAATGCAATGGCGATAGTTCCTGCGGAAGCGCAAATTCGCGCCCCTGGAAGCTGCCCGCATTCTCAAGGTTCATTTTGAGCAGGTTTGCTCGGTTCCGCGTCGACATTGCCGACGTGGAATTGTAAGAATTGAACAGACCCGGACGCACACTGCGCAACTGGTCATAAGATGCTGTATCATAAGGCAAAACCGTATCGGCTCCGTCCATGCCTCCTTTGAGGAAGATACAAACCATCGCTTTATAGCCACTGGTATTGGCGGCCCAAGCATTGTTCAGACCAAGCCCGGTCATTGTGCTCAAGCTGCTCGCAAATCCGGCTGTACCGAGACCTGCTAGAACGTGGCGGCGAGAAATATTAGCCATAATGAGATCTCCTTCGTCCTACCAAGTGACGGCATAAGAGGGTGAATTGAGCACCAGCGTAACCGCAGTCTGGACAACATCTTCCTGGTCTGCAGCGGTGTTGTCTTCATTGTTGGTGCGGATTTCGACGGTACTGACAATATCGACAATGTCGGCCTTCTCATCGGCCGACATACGGCCGCCCGTGAGCAGGTTATCCAGGTGGTCGACCAATGCTTGCGGGTCACCCACAAGTGCCAGTTCTTCGGTATAATCAGGCGTATAGGTATCGATGTCCCGATTGCGCTGAGACCCACGGTCAAACGCGAAGTCTGTCATAAAGTTCAGATAGCCAACTGAGCTACTTTCATTCACAATCTGGAATTCAGGCACCGTGATGTCTTGAGCGCCTGCATTCGTGCCGGGCGCGATATAGCCAGGGCGATAGAAGTTAAACACGGACGGTGCGCGGAACGCTTGCTGACCCAGCGAGTCATCTGTCCCGCGTGTGTCGAGCAAACGTCGCTCATTATAGGCATCCAATCCAGACACATCGAACGCGCGCGCCCAATGGGTAAAGCGCAGAACGGGCTCGCGAACCTTGCCCGCGACAATGGTCGCGCCATTGGTCGGCTCAGCGAATGTTGATGCATCGAGCAGAACCGCTGCTAGTGTGGCTTGCAAGTCGCCGCGTTGTCCGTTGCCGAATTGTCGACCATTCGGCGCCGTAAACGATCCTGCTTCAAAGGCGGTCGATACGCGTTCGATGTAATCCGGCGAAGGATTAGACTGCGTGAAGCGCTGAATGAGCTGTCGCGACAAGAATGGTGCGACATTCGGATGATTAAAGATCGTATCGAGTGCAATATCGATGCTTTCTTCACCCGGCGTTCCAGCTGGGATCGTTGTCCCTAGGAATGTCTTTTCAAGCTCAGAATGCTGGTTGGGGTACATTTCCATTGCGAGAATGTAGCCGTCCTGCGGGCGTCTAAAGAACTCGCCGCCAGCCCATGATAAGCCTGTGAAGACGCGGGCGAGGCCCTCAATATCTTCATTGGTGTAGGTCTCGATCTGCTGACCTTGAGCGTCAGTTCTGATCGAACCGTCTAAGTTGAGCTCAACCAAGCCAATCGAGAACAGCTGTAGAATTTCTCGTGCATAGTTTTCGTCTGGCATGCGGCCGCTATTCGGGTCGCCTTTGCGATTGCCGCGATAGGTCAACCACTCGCCCATGGCTGGGGAATACGTCACCTCCTCAAGCAACTCGCGATAGTTTCCGAACGCATTGCGGATCAGGATATCCTGATAATAGGCGCGCATTGGCTGGTCATTATTGGCGGTGTCGGAGAAAACCAGGATTTGCGACAAGGCGAAGGCCATGCGCTGGCGCAATTGATCGTCAGCTCCGACAATATGGTCCCAATACAGCGTGTTAATGCGCTGATTTGGAAGATTGCCATCGGCATTGCGTGGGAGTGCCAAAAGCGCCGGCACCGTTAAGCTTGTGCTTTTCGAGAATTCAGACGCGACCCAGTCTGCGGCATCCCGGCCAACGAGACCGGAAATGTCTGACTTGGATCCGCCAAACGATCCACGCGCGAGGAAGCGAGATGCCTCCGTGCTGGTATCAATCTTTGTCGCATCTACCGCTGGCGGCGTTGTTGTTCCGCCGCTCGATCCGCTGCTACCACCGCTGCTTCCGCCGGTTGGTGGCACGGAAGATTCATCCCCACCACCGCCACCACACGCTGCGGCAAACAAGCCAGCAAGAATCATGGCCGACACACGTCGAGATCGCACGTTAATCATGGAATCGTCCCTCAAATACTCACGTCGCAGTTCGTATGAGCACGTTTATGCGCAGCAACCAGCTAAGGATTTGTAAGGGAGTTTCGGTTTATTTAACGCTAAGACGCAACTGCTTGTTAAGCATGCAGAATTTCGAATTCGGTTGAACAATTTTTAACTTTGAATCACCCTGATTCCACGGTGTTTTTTGAGCAATGGCTGTCCTGTCATCAAGGCGCCAGGATGACTTTACCGACAACCTTACGATTTTGTAGGCTCGCAAAACCGTCGAGCGCTCGCTCTAGCGGGAGCGTTTCATGGACATATGGGCGCGTTTTTCCCTCGCGCGCCCAGGTCCAAATTTGCTCCACATTCTCGCGGCCACGCTCCGGAAATTGTCGCCCATACTCACCGGCGCGAACCCCGACGACGGAGAAGCCTTTAATCAACGGCATGTTCGTCGATACGGTCGCTATCCGCCCGGATGTGAAGCCGATCACAAGCAAACGCCCGTCAAAGGCGATACAGCGGACACTTTCATCGAAAACATCGCCGCCAACCGGATCGTAGACGACATCCGCGCCGCGCCCGCCGGTCAGCTCTTTGACCTTTTCCCGAAATCCATCGCCCGTATTGATGACGTGGTCAGCCCCATAGGCTTTGACTTTTTCGAGTTTTTCGTCACTGCCGCCAGTTGCGATAACCGTTGCGCCGAGCAGCTTACCAACGTCCACCGCTGCCATGCCCACCCCGCCGCTCGCGCCGTGAACGAGAAGCGTCTCACCCGCTTGCAAGCGTCCACGCCGAACCAATGCCACATAGGCGGTTAGATAGGCCGCAGAGTAAGACGCAGCCTGGTCGAATGACAAATTCTCGGGTTTTCTTTGCAGACCCTCGGCTTTGACCACGGCAAAGTCAGCGAACCCGCCAAAGCGTGCTCCGCCGCAAACAGCGTCGCCAACAGAGAAACCGGTGACGTCTGCACCCAAGGCCGCGATTGTGCCGGACAAATCCATGCCGGGCGTAAAAGGTGGCTCGAGTTTGAGCTGATACTTGCCCTGACAGAGGAGAAGGTCAGGGAAGTTGATGCTCGCGGCATGCACTTTGATCAGGACCTCGCCTGGACTTGGAGTTGGAGGCTCAACCTCTTGGATCTCGACCCCGGAAAAATCGTCCGTCAGTTTATGGCAAACGAGTGCCCGCATCAGAGTTTTGCGTACGCGTCACGGACCATGCCCGCCACTTCCAGACAGGCGTCGCGTGCTGCCGGTGCAACCGCTGTGAACGCTGTGAATCCGTGCGCGAGATGATCATAGCATTTGAAGTGAACCTCAACGCCTGCCGCCTCGAGCTTCTTCGCATAGGCCGCCCCATCATCGACGAGCGGATCGAATCCCGCGGTTGCGATAATTGCCGGGGGCAAGCCTTCTAAGCGCGCTTCTTGAGCCGGCGACAGGAGCACATTCGCGCGATCGAAGTCTTCCGGCAAATATTGCTGCATGAACCAGTGCATGGTGTCAGTCGAAAGCGGATAGGTCTCGCCATATGTGGTGGCCGAGGGGAACTCCGTGACCAAGTCGGTTGCCGGGTAGATCAACAATTGCAAGTCGGGTTTCGGCATGCCGCGGCGGGTCGACTCTTGTGCGATGATCGCGCTGAAATTGCCGCCCATGCTGTCGCCGCCAATCGCTGCGCGACCTGCCGGTGCGCCGAGGGACTCGGCGTTTTGCAAGGTCCACTCATAAGCCGAGATACAGTCTTCGAGGCCAGCGGGAAACTTATGCTGCGGCGCCAGGCGATAGTCGACAGACACAACCGGGCATCGCGCGATTTTAGAGATCATGGTGCAAAAGGCGTGGCAGGCGTCGACATTCAGAATGACACCGCCGCCCATATGCCAATAGGCCATGACCGGCGCGTCTGGGTCTTGGTTGCTTGGTTGATATACCCGAACCGGTATCTGGTGACCATCGGTGCCGGGAATGGTCTTGTCGCTCCAGGTCACTCCGGGTTCGGGTTTCGCCGCGAACATGGCGAGCCCCTCAATCGCAGCGGCTTGCGCAACCTCAGGCTCGAGCGACGACATCGGTGGTTGGCTCGCCGCGCCATGGGAGAGGAATTGCAGATTAGGATCGAGCGTGCGTCCGCCAAGAACCAAGGGCTCACCGCCGGCCATTTTGATTTTCAAACTCGCGGGAAGCTTCAATAAGAGCTTCGCGATTGTTGCCTGCAAGCTCATGCGTGCGGCCCTCCCAGTCTCTTTGTTTTTCTGAGCGGTAATCTGACCTAGTGATCAGATTTGGCAAGCGCTTCTATTCCCGCCAGCATGACTTTCGCAGCAAACGTCGTTGCCCCGTCAGGGTCGAGCGGGCGTCGCTCCAGCATTTGATCGCCCATTTCGCGGGCCATGCCGATCGCGGCCGCGGTGATGTATTTGATGTCGAGATGGCCGAGGCCGATCTTGTCCATGACGATTTCGAGGTCGGCTGCGATCTCGTCTGAAATCGACTGCATCTCAGGTGTGTCGATGCGCACACCGATCAGGCTCATATGCGGCGTTCCAACTTCGATCGCTTCATTGTTTTCATCGGCTAAGAAGCTGAAATAGGCGCCAAACGCGGCATAAAGATAGGATTCAAGATCCTTGGCTTCTTCGCGGACTTTTTGGAGCAGGGGACGGAAGCGTTGAACGCTGTCGCTGGCAATCGCTTCGAACACTTCCTCTTTGGATTTAAAGTAATTGTAGAAGGTGCCGCTGGCGAGATTCGTTTCGCGAATAATGTCGCGAATATTAGCTGCATCATAGCCGATCCGCGCAAACACCATGCGCGCCGCCTCCAAAATGGCCCGGCGATTGGCTTGTTTGGCGCGGGCGCGTTTTCCCATTCTCAATGCAGAATCGATCGAACCTGGCATACACTCTCTTTCCCCTTAATGGGCTACAATCTGCCCAGATTGGTGACGGACCGTCAACTTTTTGTTTGCAGCGCACTGTCGAGGCGCAACCGGCGACGCACCGTTAAGGCCACGCCCCACAGCGCGCGCAGCAGGATCAGTGCCAAAATGCCGATCATTGGTTCGCCGAGTGCAACCAGTGCAAACGCCCCGGCAAAGAGGCCGATATGGAGAACGATGATCCGCCCGTATGGCGCCATCATTTCCTTGTCGATGCTGGTTTCTAGATAGGTGCCACGGAGCACATAATCCTGCACAAACAAAACGACCTGTACGCCAATAATGGCAAACACAAAGGTCGGCATGTTGGCACCCGATGAGAGCGCTTCCTGGATCAGGCCAAGCGGCGTCGGAAAGCCGGGCGTTCCGCCCTCGCTGAGATTCGCGAACACACTGACAAAAACCCCGTGGACGAAGCAAAACATGCCATAGTGAACAATGAAAAATGGACCGACAAATCCCATCGCAATCAGACCCGCAGGACTTTCTTTAACGCTTGTCGCGATCATTTTCGCGAGCGTGACGACGCCAATGATCAAATTCTCGAGCCAGTATAAAAACACCAATGCGGCGGCGCCCCAGCCCAGGGTCAGAACGGCGATGATCGGAAATAAGTCCACTGCCAGAAT
>JBCBQS010000162.1:0-6740 GCA_039820085.1 Pseudomonadota bacterium | reverse complement strand
GATACGGCGCAAGACCTCAATGTGCTCTATGAAGGCTGGAAGTTGCAACGGCCCAGGACCTAAAGCCGTCGCTCAATTTCCGGTCACTCGCAATGCCAGCACAGCTCATACATCCCGCCAGACCCGATTGGGCTGCCGGGAGGTGAGCTCAAACGCTCTCGCGGAGACGGCATTTCGCCATTCATGTATTGCTCGATGCGCGCGGCAATCAGGCTGAAATGACGGCGCTCCGCATCTGTCCGGGCGGCGCGACGGCGAGTGAGACGCGTTTCGATCTCCAGGAGTTTGGCGCGGACACTTGCTGTGACTTCGGCTGACATATCGGGATGTAGAGCCGTTTCGATCAGAGCTTCGACATATTGAGTTTGCGTAATCCGCGCGAAGGCCTGAAGGCGGGGCACACTGTATCGTTCGAACACGGCGGTATCGATTTGATTTAGCAAATCAGTCACCGTCAATGCGGTCTCATCTCTTTGTTCAAACGCTGCGAGGCGCTCCAGCCTTGCGGGTGCCAATAACGCGCCAAGACTTAAGTCCACGGCGATTGTCGCTGCAGACGGTAAATCAAACACCGGTCCCGTGCGCGACGGGAAGACCTCAATCGATTGCCCGCCGCCTGCAAACCCAACATCACCGGGAGTCAGTAGATTGAGAACACGGTCCGGAAGATCTAGCGCACTTGGTTCAAGTGTGGCCAGCAAGGCGTCAATCGCGCGCTGTTGATCCTCGCGTGCAACTGGGTCTGCAGGCACCGGATCTTTGCCGTTCACGCTATACACAAAATCAAGTCCGCCTATGAACTTCGCTGCCGCCGCCACTTGGTAGCGATGATAAAGATAAATTGGCACGATGACGGCGTTTAAGTCCGACGTGGGACGGCCAGACGCAAGGCGATCGAGACCAAAATCCGTCAACGCGATGCGTCGAACTTCCAGCGTTTCGAGCAGGGTTTCAATCGCATCGTCTCCATTGTCCCAGACCGAACCATAAGGCTGCGCAGCCCCGACGGACCGACCATGCCGATCCGCTGTGAACCGCAAGCCTGAGCCGAATGCGTCTGCAACCATATCGTCAAGCACGGCATCCTCGTCCACGCCCTCAGTAAACTCTGTATAGAGCCACTTCACAGTAAAGACGTCCCAAGCGCCAAGGCCAACACCATAGGCTTCTGAGAAATCCAACATGCCATCCCGCGGTCGGATATAGGGGGCGGGATAATCCATCACGGATGCGCGATCGTTTGAGCTGCCCGCAAAGTTGTGAGCAAAGCCAATCGTGTGGCCGACTTCATGCGCAGAGAGCTGTCGAATGCGGGCCAGCGAAATTTCGACGGGATCATTGGCGCTGCCCGTGCCGGTTTCAGAGACGCCGGCCAAGCCTTCAAAAATCATCCGGTCCTGGCGGACACGCTGCGAACCCAAAATGACGTTCGCTTTGAGGATTTCCCCTGTCCGCGGATCCGCCACATGGCCGCCATATGACCAGCCCCGTGTCTGACGATGGACCCAATTGATAATGTTGTAGCGAACATCCAAAGGATGGGCATCATCGGGAAGAACTTCGACGCGGTAGGCGTCTTCAAATCCGGCCGCTTCGAACCCTTCCGCCCACCACATCGCACCTTCGATCAGAGCGTCTCGAACCTGTTCTGGAGCGCCTGGATCAACATAAAAGACAATCGGCTCTTTCGCCGGGCCGGTGGGCGTTGTGGGGTCAACGCGTTCCAGTCTAAAACGCCGTGAAAAGCGTTGAACAATCGGCTCGGCCAAATCACTTGAATAGTCATAATATCCCATCCCGATATTTGCGGTACGCTGATCAAATTTTCGCAGGCGATAACCGTCGTCAGGCAGACGAACGAAGGAGTGGTGTTGGATGAGCGTAACCGACCGCGCATCAGGTGCAGTCGCGCGTGTCTGTGCGTTTGGCGCCGACGACGAGAATGTCATGAAGGCGTCGAATTCGACATTATCTGGAAACGCAAAAATGCTCTGCGTATCGACAAAAGATCGATCGGAGACGAGAGAATAAGCCCCGCCATCACGGCCATGTCGAAGGCTGTTCGCGATGCCAAACTGGTCGCGCGTTAGAAAGCTTGAAAGATCAACGAGAAGTCGGCCTGCTTCGTCCTGAGCGTGAATGTCCTGTGACCATAGAAAAGATGTCGCGAAAGACTGCGCAACAGCGAGCTTTTCACGTGGATTGTCCGCGCTCGCTCGGAAGCGTAGGTTTTCTTGCTCGGCGACGAGCTTTGGACCGATCTTTCGAAACCGGACAATGACGCCATTATTGGCATTACCGCGATCTAACCCAATTGGATTGGAGCCGAGACCACCGGTAAGCCCAGTCGTATAGATGAAGCGCACAGAGATGCCGTCTTCATTCGGAGCGGGCAGGGCGGCATAAACAGCGCCCGCCTCCTCATCGACATAGAGATCAACAAAGCCTGGCTTATGCACTTTGGACGCGATCGCATCATCGAATGATATCGGGTCCGCATGCGCCATTAAGAGGCTTGCAAACCAAACGGTTAGCCCGAGTAACGTGATCCGCATGCGTCTCTCCCTTCCGCTTGCTTCACTTGAGTTAGACCCGAGCTTTGTCCATCGAGCAAGAGCAAGAGGCCGATCCGGGCGGTTCGGGTGAGGTCGGCTCACATTTCGCTCAGATTGGCGTTGCGACTGAAGCAAAAATAATGCTATGCATTAGTCTGGGCGGAGGGAGAGAGAATATGCGTCATCTCATTGCGCTCATGTTTTGCGCGTTAATTGCAAGCGTCTCCGCCACCGCTCAAGACGATCCGCCACCGAATGTTGTCATCATCCTGATTGATGATGCAGCTCTGATGGACCTCGGCGTCTATGGTGGAGAAGCCCGGACCCCGCACATCGACGAGCTCGCTGCCAGTGGTGCGATGTTTACCCAATATCGAACCTCGCCGCTATGCTCGCCAACCCGGGCCATGTTGTTGACTGGTATGGACAATCATCTCACCGGCGTCGCGACCATTCCAGAGGTTTTACCAAAAGAGCATAAGGGCCAGCCGGGCTATTCAATGGCCCTTGAGCCTGGTGTCCTCACCCTTGCGGATCGGCTTGGGGCGGCGGGCTATCGAACCTTGATGACCGGCAAATGGCATCTTGGTGAAGCGGTCGATGAAATGCCGCACATGCATGGGTTTCAGCGCTCCTATTCGCTCGCAGCCTCTGGCGCGGACAATTATGAAGACAAGTCCTATATGCCATACTATGCCGACGCACCTTGGTGGGAGGATGGCAAGGAAGTCGCGCTTCCCGAAGACTTTTATTCGTCCGAGTTCATCGTCGATAAGATGATTGAGTATCTTGGCGAAACCGATGCAACCCAGCCGTTCTTCGCATACTTGCCGTTTCAAGCGATCCATATTCCGGTACAAGCCCCGGCTGAATTCATTGCAAATTATGATGGCGTCTATGATGAAGGCTGGCACGTGTTGCGCCAGGAACGCTATGAAACAGCTCAAGAGCTCGGATTGATCGCGCAAGGCGCACCGCTGGCACCGATGCCCGCAGACGCGCGTGATTGGTCTAGCCTCAACGACCAGGAACGCGCGCTTTATGTGGCGATGATGGAAGCCAATGCCGGGATGTTGGAAGCGATGGACTTCCATATCGGGCGTTTCATTGAACACCTCAAAGCCGAAGGTCAGTTCGAGAACTCGATCTTCATTGTCGCGTCCGATAATGGCCCCGAATTTAATCGCGGCGACGATGATGAGCGGATCCTTTTTTGGCAATCGCTGAACGGGTATGACATCGACCCGGAGAATGCCGGTGGACGCGGCAGCTGGGGATTTATCGGACCGGAATGGGCAAACGCCGCGGCATCGCCAGGTGCTTTGTATAAATTTTACGCCACTGAAGGCGGGATCCGTTCTCCGCTTATTGTCTCAGGACCTGGTATCGCGCCATCCAAAATCGATTCTCCCGCGATGGTCTCGGATATTGCCCCGACTCTGATCGACTGGATTGGTGTGCCGAACCCGCCGGACGAGGCGAAACCGATGACAGGGAGAAGCCTGTTGCCCGTCCTGCGCGGGGAAGTCGATAGCGTCTATGCGCCAGATGATGTTCGCGCCATCGAAGTGTCGGGCAATAGCGCCCTCTATAAGGGGGACTACAAAATCACGCGCAGCATGCCACCAGCTGGCGATGCGCAATGGCGCTTGTTCAACATGGCGATCGACCCAGGTGAGACTCAGGATCTGAGCGCCGCTGAGCCCGACGTGCTGGCAGATTTGCTTGCTGAATTTGATGCTTATTCAGCGCGGGTTGGCGTATTGGAAATGCCAGAAGGATACCATTCGCTAGAGGCCATTCTCGCAAACACGACGCCGCGATTGATCAATCAATATAAGTGGTACTTGCTCGGGATTGGCATCGCGATCTTGTTGCTCCTCTATGGTGTGTACAGGATTGTTCGAAACGTCCTTCGCCGTGTCATCTCTTAAGCGATCATTTGGCAAGGATGGTACGCGAAAGGGATCTGGAAGGACCAAAACAAAACCATTGTAATGGCACTTAGAATGCCATTATACTATGGGCGAAATAAGCCGCTCAGACTAAAGGCGACGGCAACTGGGAGGACCAAATGGAAGTCATCAATGAACTCGGGCCATCCGATCCGAAGCAGATTGAGGAAATGTTGCAGCCTGGACCCGAAGGACCGGTCTGTCTCGTCAACTTGCTCAAGTTCAAAGACAAAGCTGAGTATGAAGATGGGCGCGAAACGGAATTGACCGGCAAGCAAGCCTACCAAATCTACGGCGCAGGCGTTGCTAATCTTCTACCGGAATATGGTGGCATGATTTTCTTCATGGCAAATGTGACATTTCTTGCCGTCGGGCAGGTGGAAGAACTTTGGGATGAAGTTGCCATCGCCGTCTATCCAAACCGAAATGCTTTGCTCCGAATGTCTACCTCGCAGGAATGGCAGGACCTCGCCGTGCACCGCACGGCAGGCTTGAAAGGGCAGCTCAATATTGAGTCCGTGATGCCGGACATGATTAAGTCGCTCCCCTGGAATGCGCTCTTTCTGAAAGAGATAAAGACGTGATTTGGGTCAAACGCGTCGCCATTGCTATGGCGGGGTTGATCATACTTGCGGTCCTCGCGTTCAATCTGTTCCAAAAACAAATTGCGACCGCCTTGTTCGAGCGGGCGATTGAACAAAATGTTGGGGTCGATCAATCGGCGGACTTGCCAGATGGGCTTCACGTCTACGTTTGTGGATCAGGCTCGCCGATGCCAGATGCAACACGCGCTGGACCGTGTCTCGCGGTCCTCGCCGGTGACCGCGCCTTTGTCTTTGATGTCGGATCAGGTGGAGCACGAAATCTCGGGACGATGGGCTTTCCAATGGATCGGATTGATGCGGTCTATTTGACCCATTTGCACTCAGATCACATCGATGGACTCGGCGAACTGTTGCTCATGTCTTGGATTAACGGAATTCGAAAAGAGCCAACGCCTGTGCGCGGACCAACCGGAACCGCAGAAGTCGTGGCTGGCTTTAACATGGCCTACCGTCTCGATAGCACCTATCGCCTTGCACATCACGGTCCCGATGTCGCCGATCCGATCGGATATGGCGGTGCGGCGGAGGAGATCGTCATTCCGCTTGGACCGCCCGGCAAAACCATTGTGCTCGACGAAGGCGATCTTAAAATCACCGCGATCCGGGTCGGACATGCACCGATCGAACCGGCCTTTGGCTATCGCATTGACTATAAAGATCGGTCCGTGTCGATCAGCGGGGACACGGTCTACCATGAGGGATTCATAGCAGCGTCGCGGGGCGTCGACCTTATGTTGCATGAAGCTTTGAGCAAACAAATGGTCAAGACGATTGGCGCGGCCTTAGGCGAAGCTGGCGTTGAAAACGGTCGGATCATTTTTCACGATATTCTTGATTATCACACCGACCCACAAGAAGCGGCCCAAGCGGCACAGGAAGCCGAGGCGGGAGAGCTTGTCATGTACCATATCGTCCCGCAGCTTCCGGTTCGTATGCTTGAGACCATATTTCTCGGCAATTCGCGCGCGCGCTTTGATGGCAAGATTACCATTGGTCGAGACGGCATGCTGTTCTCGCTACCGGCAGGATCGGAGCGAATTTCGCGAACGGATACGCTTTAGCGGGACATCACACCGCGCCACGATATGCTGATTAAGATCGTGCTGAGACCGACTTCAAGGAGGGTCGGCGCGATAACGGTTGGATCAAATTCTCCGTTCAGAGCTGCGATCCCGCGCGACAGAACCATCAAGGCTTCAATCATGCCAATTGGAAAGAGCAGCGCTGGTGCATTCCGAGCCACCGCAAACCCGCAGACAAGCGCCATTGCAAGATAGGGTGCGCCGACCATGGCGCGGAAATTTCCAACAGCCACGTCTTTGGGCAATTCAAATCCGAGCTGTGCCGCGAATTGGAGAGGCTGGAACGTCCCCACAACGCCGAGAAGCAGGAATAATGCGGCTACGATGAGCACGATGATTTTGGTGATGAGACTCATGGTGAGATCCTTCTGATCATCAGCTTATGTTTCAGATGGCAGATCGCGAACGATGCGAAAGCCGATATGGTTGGATGAAAAATCCGTTTCTTGAGGATGGCGGGCGGCGGGTCTGTATCTTCGGCAAAAATTGTCAGCACACAAAAATGAGCCGCCTTTGAGCGTATGCGTCCCAGCTCCAAACGGG
>JBCBQS010000161.1:291-6796 GCA_039820085.1 Pseudomonadota bacterium | reverse complement strand
CGCCGGACTTCGGTGAGAATGACTACGGCGCTGCCCGGTTCAAGCTGCTCGCGCATATCCGATAGCAGCTCCGGCATCACCATAAGCTCAACTTCGCCAGTTGGGTCCGATAGAGTTAGGAAGGCAAACTTGCCGCCATTGCGCGCCGGTTTCTCGACCCGGCGACGCACGACACCGATAAGTTCCATAGGTTTGCCGTCGATCGCGTTGTCAGCAATGTTCATCGCGTATGTAATGCGCCCGTCTTCCAGGCTTTCGAGAATGTCATCCAGAGGGTGGCCGGAGAAGTAAAAGCCAATCGCGGCAAACTCCTGATCGAGCTTTTCCTGCATGTTCCAGGCCGCCGACTTTGGCAAATCGGTCCGCATGGCCGGTTCTGCGTCGCCAAACAAACCGCCCTGCCCGCCCGCGCGGTCTTCCGCCGATGCGGCGCAAGCTGCCGAGAGCATCGGAGCCGACTTCAATGCACGGGCACGATTGGGTTCAATCGCATCGAATGCGCCTGCTTTGGATAATTGCTCGAAACACTTTTTATTGATGTCTTTCGGATCGACCCGTTCTGCCAAGTCATGCAGGCACTGATACGCGCCATTCGCCTGACGTTCAGCAACAAGATGCTTCATCGCTTCAGGGCCGACGCCCTTCAGCGCGCCGAGCGCATAAATAATTGACTCTCCATCGACATCAAAATCAGGGGTCGAGACATTCACATTGGGGGCGACGACTGGGATTTTCAGTCGCCGCGCTTCTTGGAAGAAGGCAGCGAGCTTGTCAGTATTGTGCAGATCCAGGCTCATCGATGCCGCTAAGAACGCGACCGGGAAGTGGCGTTTGAGATAGGCAGTATGATAGCCGATCAGCGCATAAGCAGCGGCATGCGACTTGTTGAAACCATAGCCAGCAAACTTTTCCATCGTATCGAAAATATCATTGGCGAGCGGCGCTTCGATTGCCTTAAGCTCTTTAGCCCCCTTCAAGAAACGCTCGCGTTGCGCGACCATTTCTTCGAGCTTCTTCTTCCCCATCGCGCGGCGCAATAGGTCGGCTTCACCAAGTGAGTAACCGGCGATTTCCTGAGCCATCCGCATGACCTGCTCTTGATAGACCGGCACACCATAAGTGGCTTGCAAGATCGGCTCGAGGTCTGGGTGCTGATACTTGATCGTGTTTGGGTCTTCTTTACCCGCAACATAGACAGGGATGTTGTCCATCGGCCCGGGCCGATAGAGCGAAATGATCGCGATGACGTCTTCCAAATTGCCCGGGCGCACTTTGCGCAGCGTGTCGCGCATGCCTTGGCCTTCGAGTTGGAAAACGCCAAGCGTTTCTCCAGAGGCCATCAGTTTATACGTTTCCGCATCATCCAAGCTGAACCATTCTGGTCCAACATCACTGCCATCGCGGCGAATGAATTTCAGCGCACGGTCAATCACGGTTAGCGTTTTCAGACCCAGAAAGTCGAACTTCACAAGCCCGGCCGATTCCGCCCATTTCATATTGAACTGCGTGGCAGGCAAATCGGCACGCGGGTCATTGTAAAGCGGCACTAATTCGGTCAGTGGGCGATCGCCAATGACGACCCCTGCCGCATGTGTGCCTGCATTTCTGTACATGCCTTCGAGCGCTAAAGCTGTATCGAGCAACTCGCCGACCCGCGGGTCTTTGCTGATTTCTTCGTCGAATTTTGGCTCGTCATCGATAGCTTCAGAGAGTTTAGGCGGTTTGGCTGGGTTGAACGGGATGAGTTTTGCGAGCCGGTCAACCTGGCCATAGGGCATCTGCATCACCCGCCCAACATCCCGAACCACGGCCTTCGCCTGAAGTGTTCCAAATGTGATGATCATCGCCACCGATTCCGCGCCATATTTGTCGCGAACATAGCGGATTACTTCACCGCGGCGCTCCTGACAGAAATCGATATCGAAGTCTGGCATCGAGACCCGTTCTGGATTCAAAAATCGTTCGAACAGAAGGTCAAAGCGAAGTGGGTCGAGATCCGTGATCGTCAGCACCCAAGCGACGAGCGACCCCGCACCTGAGCCGCGTCCTGGGCCGACTGGAATATCTTGTTCTTTTGCCCATTTGATAAAGTCGGCAACGATCAAGAAATAGCCCGGAAAGCCCATACCTTCGATAATACCAAGTTCGTAGTCGAGGCGTTCAAAATACGTTTCACGATCCGCGTACAGCTTCGGGGCCGCGGCGAGGCGCGCGTCCAATCCCTCTTTTGCCTGCAGTTTCAGCTCGTCAATCTCAGAGCGTGTGCCATCGCCAAAGTTCGGCAAAATCGGTGCATGCTTGGTGGCGCGGATGCCGCAACGCTTTGCGATCTCCGCAGTGGTCTCAATAGCTTCAGGCAAATCGGCAAAGAGTTCGCGCATTTCGGCATCTGTCTTGAGATATTGCTGCCCCTGGACTTGCGGCCGGTCTTCTTGACCGAGATAAGCACCGTTGGCGATGCACATCATTGCATCATGGGCGTCTGTATCTGCCACCTTCATGAATCGGGCGTCGTGTGTGGCGACAATCGGGAGGTCGAGTTCGTAAGCCAGCGCCAATAGCATCGGTTCGCAATGGATTTCTTCTGGCGCGCCATGCCTCGTAATCTCCACATAGCATCGACCAGGAAAATTGGTGGCCAACGTTTCAAGCGCGGCTTTGGCGTCCTCGGTCTTACCTTTCAATAAGAGTCGAGCGACGTGGCCCTCGACGCCGCCGGTCAGGACAATGAGGCCCTCAGTCTTTTCGAGCAGGTACTTTTTGTGAATGCGCGGGACGCCGTCTTCGGCATCAAGATAGGCATACGAGGAGAGCGCCATAAGCCGCTCATAGCCTTGCTTATTCTGCGCATAGAGCGACAAACGCGTGATTGTTTCCTGATGCGCACCATCGGTGACGTCGAAACACACCGCCATGATTGGCTGCACCCCAGCCCCGGCGAGAGACTCTGAAAGTTCGAGCGCGCCGAACAAATTGTTCCGGTCCGTAATCGCGACCGCCGGCATACCTTGGTCTTGGCACCACTTCGTTAGCCCTTTGGTGGTGATCATACTCTCCAACAAAGAGAATGACGTCCGCACCGCAAGGTGGATAAAAGGTGTCTGGCTCAATGCACGCTCCGCAGCTTTGTCGACAATGACCTTGGTCTGATGCGATTCTTGTCAAACCGAAGATGGAGGACGTGATCCAGACCAGATGAGCTCCAATTGTTAGCAGAAACCACCCGAGAACAAAAGCAGAACTTTAGGAGGGGGCCTCGAAATCTGTGAGTTTCCCATCCGTGAGCGTCAGCACCCGATCCATATGGCGTGTGAGTGCCATATTATGGGTCGCAACGAGAACCGCAGCGCCTTCGCTGCGTGCCATTCGAATAAGGCTCTCGAAAACGCGCTCAGTTGTCGCCGGATCGAGATTGCCAGTTGGTTCATCGGCGATCACTAAGCGTGGATCATTGACCAAAGCGCGGGCGATCGCGACGCGTTGCTGCTCACCCCCCGACATTTGCCCGGGTTGATGCTTTAAGCGCTCCGCGAGCCCCATTTCCGTCAGCAATGCATCCGCCTTTTTTCGCGCCTTGCCGCGCGGCAATCCGCCGACCATAAGCGGCATTGCGACATTGTCGCGAGCGCTGAATTCGGGCAGCAAATGATGGAATTGATAAACAAATCCCAGCTTCTCGCGGCGCAGGCGCGTGCGGCCTGAATCATTGAGCGCCAGACAGTCCTCACCTTCAAGAAAGACGTCTCCACCTTCCGGTTTCTCCAACAATCCCGCTGTGTGCAGCAGCGTTGATTTTCCAGATCCGGAGGGTCCGATCAAGCCAACCAATTCGCCCGGATTGAGCACAAGGTTAGCCCCGGAAAGAACCCGCAACACGCCGCCCTCAGAAGCATACTCTCGATCGATTTCACGCAATTCCAAAACGGCTGTCATTACTCAAACCTCAGCGCTTCAACAGGATCAAGACGCGCCGCAGCCCAGGCCGGCCAAATCGTAACGAACATGGACATCGCCATCGCCCAGAGCGTGACGAGTGTGACCTCGGCCCAATCTAAGACCGCCGGCAAGCCATCCAAACCATAAACAGTCGGTGGGAAAAGCTCACGCTGGAGCACGAAGCCAATCGCATCAATCACGACATCGATGTTGAGCACCACAAGCACGCCGAGGGCCGCCCCAATTAAGGCTCCGGTCAGCCCCAAGAGCGCACCGATCATCAGAAAGACCCGCATGATGGATCCACGGGTTGTGCCGACCGTGCGCAGAATCGCAATGTCGCTGGTCTTGTTTTTGACCAGCATCACAACGCCGGTGATGATGTTGAGCGAGGTGATCATGATCAAGATCAGCATAATGATCATCATCATGGAGCGTTCTGTATTCAGCGCGTTGAAGTAGGCTTCACGCTGCACTTTCCAGCTTTGGGTTGGGAATCGATAGTTAATCGCACGCTGCACCGCCGATTCAGCCGGATCGGTATTCATTGGCTCAGGCACCCTTAGGTCCAGTTTGTCGTAGACGCCTTTGCGCCCAAAAAAGAGCTGGGCCTGCTCGACCGGCATCAGGATGTAAAGCTGGTCGAGTTCAACGCTGCCAGTCTGAAAGAACTGACCCACCGTATATGTCTTGCGCCGCGGTGTGACCCCAAACGGGCCCTGGATTCCATTTGGGGCGATGAGGGTGAGTTTATCACCCGGATACAATCCGAGCTCGGCCGCCAAGAAACGACCGACCAAGATTGTATCGCCGCCATTCTTACCTTCACCAAACCCAATCCCTCGCGCAGCCTCCGCGCCGCCGTCGAGGAACGGAAGATTATCGAGATCTTCGACGCGTACGCCGCGGACAATGGCGCCGCTTTGGCGACGGTCCGATGTCGCCAGAACTTGTTGTTCAATAATCGGCATGGCTTGGTCAACTTCAGGCAAGGCTTCGATCCGATTGACAAGATCTTCCACGCTCTCTTGAGGCTCGTCTTGCGTGAAGACGAAAACATGCCCCTGCCCGCCCAACATAGCGTCGAGCAACGTGGCTCGAAATCCGCTCATCACCGACATGATGACAATCAGCGCCATCACTGCGAGCAATATGCCGACAAAAGAGACAATCGAGACGACCGAGACGCCGCCATTGGCGCGCGTGGCTCTCAAGTAACGCCAGGCCAGCGTTCGTTCAACTTGTCCAAAGGGCGTGGCGCGGCTCATGCTGTGATCGTTATTGGCAGATTGTGAAGAAAACGTGGTGTTACTGTCGTCATGCGCTCAGACCATCACGATCCACAAATCTTGCTGATGGCTGACTCAAGCGAGACGTCTTCTTTTTCGCCGGTCGCGCGCCGCTTCAGCTCCACGGTCCCGCTCTTTACACCGCGCGGACCGACCGTGATCTGCCATGGCAAACCAATCAGCTCCATGCGGGCAAACTTAGGACCCGCACGATCAGACGTCTCATCATAGAGAGGGTCTTTTCCCGCAGCGCTAAGCTTCGCATAGGCCTCATCAGCGATGGCGGCAACGTCATCAGCATCCGGTTTCATCGAAATGATGCCAGCGCCAAAAGGGGCAACCTCGTCCGGCCAAATGATACCGTTCTCATCATGGCTCGCTTCGATAATTGCGCCCACGCAACGCGAGACGCCGATGCCGTATGACCCGCCATGGATTGTGGCAAGATCACCTTCAGACGTCTGTACGTCAGCCTTCATCGGCTCGGAATATTTGGTCCCGAAATAGAAGATATGCCCGACCTCAATCCCGCGCGCTTTGATCTGGCGATCCTCAGGAATTGCCGCAAAGGCCGCTTCGTCATGTTTTTCGTCCGTGGCCGCATAGAATTGCGTCCGCTTGGTCATCTCATCATCCAGCGCAGCATGATCATCGAAGTCAAAACTTGCGCCTGGCGGTGGCACGTCTAAGACCGACCGATCGCAAAAGACTTCACTTTCGCCGCTATCCGCAAGGATCAGGAATTCATGGCTGAGATCACCGCCAATCGGTCCTGGATCGGCTTGCATCGGAATGGCCGTGATCCCCATGCGCGCGAACGTGTTCAGATAGGCGGCAAACATCTTCTGATAAGAGACACGCGCCGCCGCTTCTGACACATCGAAGCTATAGGCATCTTTCATATAGAATTCGCGGCCACGCATCACGCCAAAGCGCGGACGGATTTCATCTCGAAACTTCCATTGCTGGTGGTACAGATTGAGCGGCAGCGCCTTGTAACTCTTCACAAAAGATCGGAATATATCCGTGATCATCTCTTCATTGGTCGGGCCATAGAGCATGTCGCGATCATGACGGTCGGTGATGCGAAGCATCTCGGCACCATAATCATCATAGCGCCCTGACTCACGCCACAGATCGGCTTGCTGGAGCGTTGGCATCAACATCTCGATCGCGCCAGCGCGATCCATTTCTTCTCGAACAATCTGCTCGATCTTTTTTAAAACGCGAAACCCAAGCGGCAACCACGAGTAAATTCCGGCACCATTTTGGCGCACCAT
>JBCBQS010000161.1:0-281 GCA_039820085.1 Pseudomonadota bacterium | reverse complement strand
CACGGGTATGGTGCGCCAAAATGGTGCCGGAATTTACTCGTGCGCAGCATCAGCTTGTGACTGACAATGGTCGCATCCGCAGGGACGTCTTTTGAAACAGGAATGAAGTATCGTGAGAGGCGCATGAGCGTAACTTCTTATACGGTTTGAACGTGTTGAGCCCTGTTATTCAGAACTGCTTGACTTGGCTAGAGGCGAAGCGCTGCGCAGCGCGCGTATTTGCCATCGACTCTTTGCGGTGCCTTTCTTAAAAAAATAGTCCGAAGTTACGCGTACGAGCC
>JBCBQS010000160.1:0-6797 GCA_039820085.1 Pseudomonadota bacterium | reverse complement strand
ATCGCGGTGAGCTGAAAGTGATCTTGATCAATCACGGCAAAGACGCCTTCACCATCGCGCGTGGGGAGCGGATCGGTCAAATGTTGCTTGCCCCCGTCACGCGTTTGGTTTGGCAGCAAGTGGAGTCGCTCGACGACACGGAACGCGGCGCTGGCGGGTTTGGGTCAACAGGAAGATAATTCCTTGCGCTTTCCTCCTGACATGGTATATATCGAATAACGATAAGTGTCAGGATAAAGAAATGGATATCGATAGCCCGTTCACCATGGTTGTACTGATCGTGCTCATCGCGGTGGGGTCTGGCGTCGTCAAGACTTGGCTCGAAACGCGCGCAAACACCACGGCTGATGAAGAGACGAAATTGCGGATGGAAGATCTCGAACGCGAAGTTTTGCGTCTGCGTGATCGGGTGAAAGTCCTTGAGAAAATTACAACCGATGGTGACAGTCGGTTGCGCGAAGAAATCTCGCGCCTCGCTTAGTCGCGGTCTGCGTCTGCAAAGCCTTTACTGATGACCGCTGCGGCGTAGCCCGACACAGCGAACCCGACAATGCCGAGTCCGGCCGCGTAAAGAGTCGCGAGATTGGTGTTGCACATTGGCCCGCCATCCGCGCAGGCTCCAAAATTCAGCGTATAATACATATAAATTGCGGTCAGAGCCGAAAACAGCGCCAAAGCAAACAAAGCGCGCGACAACCATTTCAAGGCAAGACTAATCATACACGCAACTCCTATCTCAAACAGGCTGGCACTCAAGTATCAATGGGTCAACGCATGGCTGATTTTGGTAGCTCTTCAGCGAGAATATCATAGACAACCCGGATCCGCTTACTTGTGTGCAATTCGCGGTGCGTGACGAGCCAAACCGGGATTGGAATCTCAAACTGACCCGGAAGAATAGGCCGGATCGTATTGCTCACCCGTTCGACATCCTTTGTCAGAATGCCAACGCCCAACCCTTGACGCACGAGCTCATAGAGCAACAGGCCGCTTGGCGAGTTAAATCGGAATTGGTCGCGCGTCAGCTCCAAGCCAAAGTCTTTCATGGCAAGGATCATCTCATCCATACGATCGAGACCGATAAAGGTCGCGCGCTTCAGATCATTCAGGGTTTTGATCGGCTCCAGCGTTTCGAGATAATCCTCTGACGCATATAATCGTGCGGCAGATTCGTAGAGCAACTTTGCGATCAAATCGGGTTGTTCAGGGCGCGCATGGCGAATGGAAATATCGGCTTCGCGGCGGGTTAGGTCCTGAACTTCATTTGACGGTAAAATATCGATTTGAATGTTCGGCGCGATGGTGTGGATTTTCTTGATGATCGGCGGCAATTGCCGGGTCGCAACGTTGCCGGTCGCGGTGATCACGACTTTGCCTTCAATCATCTGCGATTGACCTGACGCCGACAGCGATATCCGGGTCGCCGCATCGGCCATCACGCGGACATGATCAAGCAGCCCGCGCCCGGCATCGGTCAATGCCATGGCCCGCCCCGCGCGCTCAAACAAGGTCACGCCGAGCGTGTCTTCCAACGCGGCAACTTGGCGGCTGAGCGTCGGTTGTGTTTGACCCAGCGCCCGAGCAGCGGCCGACAAAGAGCCTTCCTCAGCCGTCGCCAGGAAGGCGCGCACTTGGTTCCAATCGAAGGAGATGGCCTGCCAATTCATATATTTTCGTATAGGTCCCTTTGAAGATTGCGCAATTTCTATCTGATCTATGAATAGATAATATGGGCTCATGAACATTGAACACACACTTTCACCGCCTCAAGCGGACGGGATGCAGGAGCCTGCTATGTCGAACAAAGCCAAAGTCTGGGACTCAATGGCGGAGAATTACGCCAAGCAACCGATACGGAACCAGAAAGCTTATGAAATCAAACTCGATCTCACCCGCGAGTATTTTACGCCTCAGTCCAACGTGTTGGAGTTTGGCTGCGGGACGGGATCGACCGCGATCATACACGCCCCATACGTCAAGCATATAGACGCTATTGATGTGTCACCTGAAATGATCCGGATCGCCCGCGATAAACTTTCGCCAGCGGGCATAGAGAACGTGACGTTTGAGGTCGCAGACATGGACTCATTCCAGCTCGACCCCCACACGTACGATGTCGCGCTCGGCCTCAATATCTTGCATCTGTTGGATGACCGCATGGCGGCCATGTCGCGGGTCTATGAGGGACTTAAACCGGGTGGCTATTTCGTCTCCAGCACGATGTGTTTGCGAGAGAAATGGATGTTTCGTTTAATGGAGCCGCTCTTCCCGCTCATGCACGTCATCGGACGCTGGCCGCGCGTGCATCGGTTCACGGCAAAAAAGCTGCAGCAAGACATCGAACTGATGGGGTTCAAAACGGTCCATTATTGGCAACCGGGCAACGGACCGGTCCTGTTCATTGTCGGTCAGAAACCAGAATAAGCTTGAAATGTAGCGACTGCTACAATACGCTTTCCGTCTAGCTCTAGGAGGAAAGTGAATGACGGTTCTCAGACTTTACGCCGGCATATTTCTGATCGTTTTGCTCGTCTATACGGGCATCGTGATCGCCAATCATGGGGCCAATCTGGTGCCGATATTCTTCGGTGACATGGCAAAAATGGCCTGGCCCGGACAATTCAATTTGGATTTCATGGGCTTCTTGGTCTTATCCGCTTTATGGGTCGGATGGCGGCATGAATACAGTCTCACCGGCTGGGTGCTGACCCCGCTCGCTTTATTTGGCGGGATGCTGTTCCTGTGCATCTACATCCTGATTGTCAGTGCGCGCGGCAATGGAGACCTCAAAGCCCTGTTAATCGGTGAAGGCCGCGCCGCGACTTAGACGAGCACGTCATCCTCTCTCGCGAATTTGGCGAGCAAGTAAGCCTCATTGTCTTCGATCGGATCAAGTTTGCCAAACGCGAAAGCGTTGCGATCCATGACCATATCACGCAGCCGAAGCGCGCGCGAAATCTCTAGCCCGTCAAGGCTTCTTGCCCGCGAAAACGCAACATAGGCTTGGCCGTGCGCGAACATTCCGCGGTCGAGATCGATATAAACCTTATCAAGCGTCAGCCCTTGGGCTTTGTGGATGGTGATCGCGTAAGCGAGGCGAATTGGGACCTGCTTGAACGTGCCGACCACTTCGCGGGAGACTTTCTTCGTCTCAGGATCGAGCGAGTATTTATACTTTTCCCAAGCCGCCGGTTCGATCTCATATTTGTGGCCATCAAGCTCAACCCAAACATTGCGGCCCGACCAACCGGCCACTGTTGCCAGCGATCCGTTGACCCATCGCCCTTCAGGGTCATTCTTGATCAGCATCACCCGTGCGCCTTCTTTGATTTCGAGATCGGCTTCAGTCGGATAGGCTTTTTCTTCAAATGTGCCTTGGACTTTGGCCTCAAAGATTTTTTCCGGGCCGGGCAGGTCATCAAGACGCGCCTGATTGATCCGATAGGCATTGGCATTGTTTGGCGTCAGGACGACATGGGTCTCGCTGGCATCGACAGCGTCGCGCTCTGAGACAAGATTGCGCAAGGTTTGATCATCGGCCGGTGACAATCGCCCCTGCCGCATGGCGCCGAGCAGCGCCAAGAATCGCGGATCTTCCTGGCGGAAGACATGCTTCAAGGCGAGCAAAGCAAACTCAGCCTCTTTAAACGCCGGGGCATTGAAAAAGTAATGCCCGCCATAGCGGTCGTTCAAAATCGGCTCCTCGTCGCCGCGCACGACCGGTGGCAGCTGGTGCAAGTCACCGGACAGTATCATGCGGACCCCGCCAAACGGGCGCTTAGACCCCCGATTGAGTTTTAGGCTCCGATCAATTGCATCGAGCATATCGGCGCGGACCATCGAAATCTCATCAATGATGATGGTGTCGGCGGCTTTCATCAGGCGGGCGGTCCGTAAGCGCTTCACATCCTGCGGCTCGATCAGTCTTGGCGGGAACTTGAAAAATGAATGCAAGGTCTGCCCGCCCGCATTCATCGCAGCGACACCCGTCGGCGCTAGCACAATGGCGCTTTCGCCCGCATGCACCATGAATTTGCGAAGCAGAGTGGTTTTGCCCGTCCCGGCACGTCCAGTGAGGAACAAATTGCCTTGCGCACCGGCCCCGCTTGCCACCCATTCTGCGGGTTGGGCATAGATCGTATCCGGCGTTGTCTCGCCTGCGGGAACGGGCAAATCAGTCATGCGGCGCAAGACATAGCCAGCTTTGCGCCGCTAGGGAATGTTTTCGCATTGAACCGTTGCGGAGAGCCGGCAGACCATATCAATGGGCTCAGACGTGACCTTCACTTGAGAGGCGAGGATACCGCCGCGATCTAAGCACTGCATAATCGTTTCTGCGCGCAGATCCTGAGAAACCGTCTCGGTTTCGATCTCGCATTCATCATCTGTCTCGATGTCGATAGTCTCGGTGAGCGGAAAGGCCCGCAATTGCCGTTGCAGCGCCGGGACCGCATAGGAGTCTGGCAATCCTTGGTGCTCGATCATGAAGTTTCGCAGTAAAATCGTCGGGTCGCCGACTTGTCGGTCCGTCGCTGGCACATAGCAGGCACCGAGCGTGCGATAGATGTGCGGTTCTTCGTCATTTGCGAGGGCGAGACTAAACGCGCGTTCTGCCGCGAGCCTGCGGGTATGGAAGTCTGCGCTCATAATGCCGTTCGTCTCGGCGAGATCCGTGCTGAGCCAGTGCTGCCAGTGAGAATGGGCGGATGCCTCTGTAAAATCGGCGTGGAGCGCGCCCATCGCGTCCGGGCTTTCAATCGCCCGTCCCGCCATAAACGACCAGGCTGTCATACACCGCATTGGCGTGATTTCATTCTCGATCGGAATTGAGATGGCGTCATCGCCATTAAACTCAAGCGGCGCGCTAGACGCGAGGGGAATCGTCACGTCCTCGCGGCTGTCTTCGTAGATTTGAGCGGGATTAATCAGCGCATTTTGCGGCAACAGCTCAATCTGCTGGGCCTCTGCAAAGGCAGCAGTGCTTAGGCAAATGAGCGTCAAATGACGCAAGCGCGTTCCCAGCATGGTGACCTTTATTGTGAAACTCTACAGACGCTCATAAGTGGTAAGCAGGAATATTTCTCGGCTCAAGGGCCAAGATGTATGCGCAGAGGACAGAACGGATGACTGAGACCATTCACGCGCAGGTTGATGCCTATTTGAGCACGCATTTGCTGAAACCAGACCCCGTGATGGAGAAAATTGCAGCAGCGAGCGATGCAGCTGGTTTGGTTCCGCACGCGGTGACGCCGCTGCAGGCGCAGTTCTTGGCGATGTTGATCCAAATGATTGGCGCCAAAACGGTCTTGGAAATTGGCTGTCTGGGTGGGTATTCAGCCGTCGCGATGGCGCGGGCTTTGCCTGAGGGTGGCTCTCTGATCACGACTGAAATCGACACGCGCACGGCTGAAGTTGCGCAGGCCAATATTGATGGATCAGGGGTCGCAGACCGAATCACTTTGCATGTTGGACCCGCCATGCCTGTCATAGACGCACATATTGAAGCGGGCGCTATCTTCGATTTTGTGTTCATCGACGCGGACAAAGTGAACCATAAAAACTATTTCGAGCGGGCGTTGAACCTCTCTCGTCCCGGCACGGTCATCGTTGCCGACAATATTGTTCGTGGCGGCGCCGTTCTGGATGAAACCAGCGAAGAGAACAGCGTTCAAGGGGTACGCGCACTGATGACTTTTGCGCAATCGCTTGAAAATGTTGAGATGACGGCAATGCAAACCGTCGGTGAAAAGGGCTATGACGGGATGGCGATTTTTCGCGTTTTGGGAGCGCCGACCGCAGCCTAGAGATCGCGCCACGTAACGGTCACGCCGAGCTCACGGAACACCTCGTCCCAATAGTCTTGGAGCGCGCCGCGCTGCATATCGACATAGCGCTGCCTCGGGATCAGCCGCACTTCCAGAGCGACGCCGTCCAAACTGTCGCCAAATCGGCGCATCGTGGCGTCGGCGACGTTTAAGGCGTCAGGCATGTTCTCTGGGATCGCGCCACCGCCGCCATAGGCCGTGAACAGATTAGAGTTTTGCAGCATGTCTGAGATGATCACGATCCGGCGCTGCGGGGCCCGATCGGAGAAAGCTTCGGTTTGGCCGAGCCGCGCCAATGCTTCCAGGACCGGGCTGTTTGGTGCTTCTTTCGGAACCACCAGGTCTTCGAGGATGCGTTCCATAGGCTGGTCAAACTTTTCGTTAAACCGCTTTTCGATCTGTTGCGGATTGCGGAACAGCGCATTCACTTGATCGCCGCGCCCCGGATTGCAAAGCGAGAATTCGCCGCGCGGATCAAACTGACCGAATTGATCGAGCTCAAACAAAGTCAGGCGTTCGCCGATTTCTAAGCGGTCACGGGTGCGCCGGATAATTGCGGCGATGAGGTCGGCTTGCTGCTCACTATACTCATCGGTTTTATCAATGATAACGGCCGTGTGCGGCGGCAGCTCGTCTGAAATCTCACACAGCGTGACCTCGTCATAAGGTTCTGGTTGCAGCGCGAAAAAGGAAAACCCGATAATCGCAACGGCGAAGCCCGCTAGGACGAAGTTCAAGATCGCCTGCCGCGATTGTCGTTTGGCGCGTCTGCTGCGTCGTCGAGCCATTAAGCGACTCCAGACTTATCCACTTTTAGAAGATCGATAATCTCTTTCTCGAGCCCAAATTCGTCGGAGAGAATCTTATCGCTTGTCCGCAAAAGATTGACGTAGGGCTGCATCATATCGGTCATCGTGTTCATCACGATCATCTTCTCGCTTGGGGTCAATGGCGCCCCTTTTATCGTTTCAA
>JBCBQS010000159.1:0-6799 GCA_039820085.1 Pseudomonadota bacterium | reverse complement strand
CTTCGGAGGGCAGCGCTCTATCCAGCTGAGCTATAGGTGCGTTTCATCGCCTCCATACGCGAAGCCGAATTTGGATGCAATTGCTTCAATGCGTGTAATGATCTTGCAAGCTGCGCGACTATAGGCACATTACAACCCGAACATGAGGATGGATTATGAACAAATTGCGTTTGCGTCTCGGCGCGTCGATGATTGGATTGAGCCTAGTGCTCTCTGCATGTGGCAACAATCAGCCAGAAGTTTCTGATAGCGATAGTGCGACGGTCGATGTCGTAGAAACGGAGCGCCCGAGTAAAGACGACTTGCTGGAGCAGTTTGATGCGGCTCTCGTTCAAGCGGATGCGACCCGCGGACCCGGCTTCCCAGCCATGTGGACCCTGGCTGACGATGACACGACCATTCATATTTTCGGAACCGTCCACTTGCTTCGGCCAGATCTTGAATGGCGGTCAGAGGCTTTCAACACCGCGCTCGAAACCGCAGACAAAGTGGTGTTCGAGGTCGATATGAAAAGCGAAGCGGCGCAACGCGCCATCATGACCGACTTTATGGCTCGTGGAATGTTCCAAGACGGACGCACTTTGAAAGACGTGCTGGATGAGGAAGATGAGGCGGTGATCACCGCAGCTTTCGACTCTGTTGGTGTTCCAATCGATGCGATGAACACGTTTGAGCCTTGGATGGCCTCAATGAATCTCGGCGTGTTGAAGCTCGTGAATGATGGCTACGATCCGGAAGCAGGGGTTGAAACTGTCATCGAAGCGGAGGCCGAAGCGGCTGGCAAAGCCTTTGGCTATCTTGAAACAATTTCGCAGCAAGCGGACGCGTTCGACTTGCTCTCTGAAGACGAACAAATTTCCATTCTTTATGAGACAGCTCTTTTGCTCGATGAGTCACCGCGCATGCTAGATCTCTTGGTTGATGAGTGGGCTGAAGGAGATGTTGCGGGGATCGCCTCGCTCGTTGCCAACCCGGACGGGTATGGCTTCACAGATGCCGCCTATGAATCCCTCTTGGTGACAAGAAACCAAGCCTGGGTCCCGCAAATTGAAGCCATGCTGGATGAGCCGGGGACGATCTTGATTGCAGCGGGTGCGGGTCACTTTGCAGGACCGGATAGCGTGATCACCATGCTACGCAACAATGGCTATACGGTCGAAGGCCCCTAGGGCTCATTGCCGTCCCAATCGACGATCCATGCTTCGATCTGGTCGACATCGTCCGGATCGAAGAGGGTCTCTTCGCTCAAGGTGCGTCCCATGATCGATTCACCGCGTTTGTGGATGAGGTCGCGGTCACCGCTCATCAGGTGATGCCAATCTGGCAGCCGCTGGCCTTCGTTGAGCAAGCGATAGGAACAAGAGCTCGGCATCCATTTAAGCTCCGACACGTCCTTTGGTGTTAGGATCACGCAGTCTGGAACGTGCTGTTTCCGGTTCGGATAGTCGCTGCATTGGCATGTTTCGGCGTCGAGCAATTTACAATGCAGCCGCGTGAGCGCGATTTCACCTGTGTCTTCATCCTCGAGTTTGATCAGACAACACTTCGCGCAGCCATCACAAATAGACTCCCACTCTTCGGGAGTCATATCTTCCAACCGCTTGGTTTCCCAGAACGGTCGGTGCTCATTATCCATCTTTTGGGCCATCCCCGATCAACCAAATGAACGGAATAATCTCGGTGCTCTCAAACAAACCCGCTTGCGCATAGGGATCATCGGCAGCCCAAGCGTGTGCATCTTCAAGCGTCTCAAACTCAATGACAAATGTGGACCCCTTCATGGTCTCACCGTCATCTGAAAGGACCGGACCGGCCATTCGGATTTGATGTCGGGCCTCGCCAGCCCATTCCAAATGCGCTTGTCGGTTGGCCAGCCGAAGCTCCGTGCTGTTCGCTTTGTCACGCGCATTGATTAGAAACAGGGGCATTTTATTCTCCTTTATAGGGGCGTGCGAGAAGCGCCGTTATGGCATCGGTCACGGTCAACTGTTCGCTCAATATGGCATGTACCGCCTCACAAATTGGCATTTCGACCCCATACTTTTGCGCCATCATCACAAGGGCAGGGGCCGTCGCGACTCCTTCGGTGACAGAGTTTCGAGCCGCTAATATGTCTTGGGCGCTTTGACCTTGGCCAAGCGCCAAGCCAAAACTCATGTTTCGCGATTGCGGTGATGAGCAGGTGAGAACCAGATCGCCCAGCCCACACAGACCAGCGAGCGTTTCTGCTCGTCCGCCAATCGCCACGCCGAGACGCGTCATTTCCGCAAATCCGCGGGCGATGAGGGCCGCATGGGCCGATTTTCCAAGATCCAATCCTTCAACAATCCCGCAAGCGATCGCGAGAACGTTTTTGACCGCCCCGCCAATTTCGGCCCCGATCAAGTCATCGGTCCAATATGGGCGAAAGCTTGGCTGTCCGATCGCATGCATGAGATCGCGACCGGTCGTTTCTTCGGCGCACGCCAGCGTGACAGCGGTGGGAAGTCCTTTTGAGACGTCCGCGGCGAAGCTTGGGCCGGATAAGACGGCGGGCGTTGCGCTTGGGATCGTTTCCGCGAGCACGTCGGTCATGAGGCTCAAGCTCTCTCGTTCAATACCTTTGGCGCACAAGAGGATCGGTGTACCTGGGCGAATATGGTCCGCAAGCTTCGAAAAAGTGGCACGCGCAAATTGGGCCGGTACGACCGCTAAAAGGACATCACAATCGGCAAGCGTCGCGATATCGGTGCTCGCTTGCATCGGGGGCAGGTCAATATTTGGAAGAAATGTGGGATTGCCTTTGCCAGCACTGAGCGCGCCCGCGACCTCTTCTTCCAGAGCCCAAACGGGAATGTCCATGGGGGCATGATCGGTTTTGTTGTACAAAGACGCCGCCAAGGCAGTGCCCCAAGCCCCTGCTCCGAGAACGCCAATGCGTGTCATTTCGGTCAATGTTTAAGCCTTCGACTGTATGTGAAATTGAACAATTTGTTGATCATTCACACTTTTCCTCTATTCTAAGGTCCATGAACGAAAAACTCGACACCCGTGAGCAGATCCTCCAGGCCGCTATGGAGCGTATCATGCACTATGGCTACGGCAAAACGACGATGGCGGAAATTGCCCGCGATTGCGGCATGTCCGCGGGTAATATCTATCGATTCTTTGCGTCAAAGATAGACATTGCTGAAGCGATGGCGCGCAAGCTCAACATGGAAATCAATGCCCAGAATGCGGCGCTCGTGCGGGGCAAAGGGACGGCGACAGAGAAAATGCGTTTGTTTCATCGCACCGCATTGATCAAAACCTTTGAGAAACTCGACAATAACGTGAAAGTTCTCGAAGTCGCTGAAGTGCTGTCGCATGAGCGACCCAACTTTGCCAATGAGGAATTGGCGCAAGAGCGCATTTACCTGGTTCAGCTGCTGGAGCAGGGGATTGCTGAAGGGGCGTTTGCGCCAATGGACAATCCTAACTTTATCGCCGAAATGATGCAGTCAGCGACGATGAAGTTCCGGTACCCTCAGCTGTGGAGCCGTTTGACGCTTCCGAAGCTCGAGCGGGAGCTGAGTGGGGTCATGGATATCATCCTGGCTGGATTAAGTGTTCCTATCAAAACGCGTGAGTTATTGAGCGCTGAATAATTTTGATATTGTTCATTGAATTTTATTTTTCTGTTCTTACATGGCTTGTGTAGGCAGCGAATAGTCGCCGCTCACAAACGCTTAGAAGGACTAATCCCATGCGTGTTTCCTCCCCCTCTGAAGCTCGGACGAGCTTGATCGCAACCGCTCTTTCACTTCCGCTCGCCGTTCTCGGCGCCCTGCTCACCCTCGGTATTTTCGGAAGCGTCGTATGAGCCTGATCTGACACCCGGTTTGCACACAGCAAGCCGGGTTTTCAGGCGTCATGAAATTCTATTCCACAGTCACGGATTTTGCGAGATTACGCGGTTGATCGACGTCCGTTCCTTTTTCAACTGCAATGTGATAGGCCAGCATTTGCACCGGCACCGCGTATAAGATCGGCGCAATAAAGGGGTGGCAGTCAGGCATCTGGATCGTATGCGCCGGGGAATCCCCCGCGTTGCTCAATCCTTTTGAGTCACTGATCAAAAGGACATTGCCCCGTCGCGCAGCAACTTCTTGTAAATTTGACAGCGATTTTTCGAACAAATGATCGTGTGGCGCCACAAATACGACGGGCGTCTCTTCATCAATCAATGCAATCGGACCGTGTTTTAACTCACCACTCGCATAACCTTCTGCGTGAATGTAACTGATTTCCTTCAGCTTCAATGCGCCCTCTAGGGCGATTGGAAAATGGACGCCGCGCCCAAGATAAATCACATCTTTCGCTTTGGAGAGATCGCGGGCGAGGCTCGCAATCGGCGTATCCAAAGAAAAAGACTCCGATATCAATCGCGGGACACCGCTTAGTGTTTCGACCAATTCGGCCTCGCGTGCCGAGTCCAAATGCCCCCGCGCTTTGCCAGCCGCGATAACAGTGGCTGCGAGTGCGCACAGCTGCGCTGTAAAGGCTTTTGTCGACGCGACGCCGATTTCCGGTCCGGCGAGCGTCGGCAATACCAGATCGACTTCGCGAGCAATTGTCGACGTGGGCACGTTGACAACAGCGGCCGTCTTCAAACCTGCTTCTTTGCAATAGCGCAGGGCCGCCAATGTATCAGCCGTCTCGCCGGATTGGCTGACGAAGAGTGCTAAGCCGCCGTGTCGCGGCAGAGCGGGCTGTCGATATCGAAACTCGGAGGCGATATCCGTTTTGACGGGAAGACCCGCAATTTGCTCGAACCAATATTCAGCCACGCAAGTCGCATAATAAGCGGTCCCGCAGGCAACCATATGAAGATGGGAAATGTTTTCCCAATCAATCGCGTTGTCGTCTCCTGGAAGTTCGATCGATTGCTCGAGGGCGTTGACATAAGCGCCGATCGTGCGCGCCGTGCTATCTGGCTGCTCGAAGATTTCCTTCTGCATGAAGTGGCGATAATTGCCCTTTTCGACCGTCGCGCCAGCCGCTTGGACGAACGTTTCAGGACGCTGGACAGGTGTATTGCTTGCATCAAAGACTTCGTAGGACCCGCGATGCAGCACACACCAGTCGCCCTCTTCGAGGTAGACGACGCGGCTCGTAAATGGCGCAACTGCGAGCGCATCGGAACCCAAAAACATTTCCTCGTCGCCGATCCCGATGACCAGCGGCGAGCCTTTTCGAGCCCCGATCAATAGATCGTCATGACCCTCAAACAGAATCGCCAGCGCGAACGCGCCCTCCAACTGTGTCAGGGCTGCTGAGACAGCCTCGATGGGATCAGCCCCCCCATTGAGGTGAGCTGAAATAAGGTGCGCGATGGTTTCTGTGTCCGTCTCTGTCTCAAAGACGTGCCCTTGGCCTTCCAGATCCGCGCGTAATTGGCGGAAATTTTCGATGATTCCATTATGGACCAGAGCCACTTTGCCTGAGACGTGTGGGTGCGCGTTTTGGGTATTGGCCTCGCCATGAGTGGCCCAACGCGTATGTCCAATCCCAATCGCGCCCGCCAGCGGTTGCTCGAGGAGAAGCGAGGCGAGATTGCTGAGTTTTCCCGCCGCGCGCCGTCGTTCGAGTTTGCCATCATCGAGCGTGGCGATACCGGCGCTGTCATAGCCGCGATACTCGAGTCGGCGAAGCGATTCCATCGCACGCTCAGATGCCGATCCTTCGCGACCGAGGATACCGATAATACCGCACATGAGGGGAACTCCACTCTTACCACTAAATTCTGACACAGCCCTAACCGCGATGCGGCTCAAACGTCATTGCAAATCGTATTTCGGAATGTGTCCAACAAAGTGTCGAGACAATGAAAAAAGGGGGCCTAAAGAGGTCCCCTTTTTTGATCTGTCATTATAAGGCGTGTTTACGGGCTCGCTTAAGAGCCGGACACGCTCATGCCGTCTGCGCCTGCAGCGCGGCAACAACGCACCTGCATTTCGAGCACGCGGCTGTTGAAGCGGCATTGCTCATTGTTCAACTCACGCAAGAACGACAACCCGCCTGCGCGATGTGTGTAGCGCGTCTGAACACAGCCCATGACCGTATACCCTGGCTCACAAGTGCCGGTATCCGATTTTTGCACAGTGGTGGTTTTGCAATCCAAGTCTTTCTCGGACAAGTGCTCTGCCAATGAATAAGCGGCATCGGCACGGCTTTGTGCGGCATCAGCAGATGCTTGTGCATCTCCGGCTGCTGAGAGCGCGCTGTCCGAAATCTGGCGGGCTTCACGCAAGCTCATATTGGTCTCAGCAAGCGCGGTGGCATTGCCGTCAATTTCTACTTTCAGACGGCACACGTCTTCTGTCGTGCGGTCTGGATTGGCGCAATATTCTGCGACCGTCATATCTGATGGAAGCCCCGTAGCGCATCCAGCGAGTGTAGCGGCAAGCATACTGCCAACTAGGAATGATTTAATACGCATTTTGCGTGTCCTCTGTTATCCCCAACGCACGCCATAATGCAGAACATGTGCCATAAAGCGGTAAATACGCTCTTGGAACTCGCTGCAAAACTATGGCATGCGCCATGAATGGGGAACAAACCCTGGCGAAACGGACGAAGCAAGGAATTAGCGCATTATGGCCCGCAAATACTTTGGAACAGACGGAATCCGTGGCACGGCGAACACACCCCCAATGACGCCAGAAATTGCCATGCGGCTCGGAATGGCGGCTGGAAAATACTTCCGAACGACGAGTCCGAGACGGCATAGTGTGGTCATCGGCAAGGACACACGATTGTCGGGATATATGATCGACCC
>JBCBQS010000158.1:0-6825 GCA_039820085.1 Pseudomonadota bacterium | reverse complement strand
GGGACAGGGGCCGTTAGCACCGTGTCTTTGCCGGACCCAGTGCTCGTCGCGGCTGCCAAAACCGGGACAAATCATCGTACGGGTCGAAGCCACGCCGATTAATCCGTCTGATCACGGTGTGATGTTCGGATGGTCCAATATGGCAGCCGCGACGAGCACTGGGTCCGGCAAAGACACGGTGCTAACGGCCCCTGTCCCGGATCAAGGCATGCGCATGATGAAGGCGCGGATCGGTCAAGACTTACCGGTTGGGAATGAAGGTGCTGGCACCGTCGTCGCAGCGGGGAGCGATGACTATGCCCAAAGCCTGCTCGGCAAAACGGTCGCTGTGATGGGCGGCGGAATGTATGGCGAGTATCGCGCCGTCGATGCGATCATGGCGCTGCCGCTTCATGATGGGAACACGGCCAAAGAAGGCGCCTCGAGCTTTGTGAATCCATTAACCGCACTTTGCTTCCTGGAGACCATGCGCCTTGAAGGGCACAGCGCGATTGTCCATACCGCAGCCGCCTCAAATCTTGGACAAATGCTCAACCGGATTGTTCAGGCGGATGGCGTTGATCTGGTCAATATCGTCCGCAAACAGGAGCAAGAAGACCTGCTGCGTGCGATGGGTGCGAAATACATCGTCAATTCGAGCAAAGACAGTTTTATGCCTGACTTGATCGATGCGATCCATGAAACCGGCGCGACGCTCGGGTTTGATGCCACGGGCGGCGGCAAACTCGCATCGGATATTCTGACTGCCATGGAGGGGGCCGCAGCTCGGACGCCGGGCGCATATAGCATTTACGGCTCTGTCGCGCACAAACAGGTTTACTTGTATGGTGGGCTCGATACCTCGCCGACGGTTCTCAGCCGTGGCTATGGTATGGCCTGGGGCGTTGGCGGCTGGTTATTGCCAAACTTCCTTGCCAAGGCCGGACAAGATGTGGCGATCCGCCTGCGCCAGCGAGTTGCAGATGAACTGACCACGACGTTTGCCAGTACGTATACCGATGAAATCTCGCTGTCTGAGGCACTCGATGCCGCAACCGTTGCCAAATACAACGCAAAGACGACTGGACAGAAATATCTGATCTGCCCGCAAAAGCCGATTTAGAGGCTGCCTTTTGTGCTCGCTGGGGCCCCGGCCAGTTTGGCGTCTGGGGCCACAGCCATGCGCAGGGTCCGCGCCACGGCTTTGAAACAGCTTTCGGCAATGTGGTGATTATTGTCGCCATATAGGTTCTCAATGTGCAGGCACATGCCGCCATTGCCCGCGAGCGCTTGGAAGAACTCTTTGAACAGCTCAGTGTCCATGTCGCCAATTTTATCGCGCCGAAATTCAACCTTCCAGATGAAGTAAGGGCGTTTGCACAGGTCAACCGCCGCCCGGCTCAGCGTCTCATCCATTGGCAGGTAGGCGTGACCATAGCGGGTAATGCCGGCAAAATCGCCGAGCGCCTTTTTGATGGCCTGCCCAATGACGATGCCCGTATCTTCGACCGTGTGGTGTCCATCAATGTGGAGATCGCCCTTCGTGTCCACCGTCAGATCAATGAAGGAATGGCGGCCAAGGGCGTCGAGCATATGGTCAAAGAAGCCGATTCCGGTCGAAATATCGGTTTTGCCTGTGCCATCCAAATTCACCGTCACCGTAATGTCGGTTTCTTTGGTCTTGCGCGAAACGGTGGCGGTTCTGTCTGTCATGCGGGTCCAAATAGGGTGTCTTAATCCCGACGGCTAGCACAGATCTGTTCACGACTCCCTAAACAATTGTTGTCACAACAGGTTTCGAGGGTCGCCTTGGGAATAAAAGGTTGTAGCGTTGAAACCTATTCGGACACTTTCTAGGTCCATTGCGAGAGCCAGCTTCGCGGGGGTGCTGACGGCTGTCGCAACGGTCCTTGCTCTGTTTCTCTCCAGCGTTTTTACGGTGGTTTACTTCACCCAGGCCTGGAACGCGCACCAGGCCGCCGTGCACGAAAGCGGTCTGCAAGTTGCGCAATTGGTCAGCGACGAGCTCGTTCAAAGCGATGTGGCCGCCTTAGAAGACACACTAAATAACGCGCTATCTGGCCGCGCTCAGCTGTTCGACTCTGATGGCAACATTGTCACCGGAACAATGACGGCCGGCGCTGAGGCGCGCGCACTTGAGTTTCCGCTTACCACGGACGAGCTCAATCTGGGCACCTTGCACTACGCCCCGAACCTCACATTCAAACCGCCATTGCCCTATTGGGCCGCCATCCTGATCTGTCTGATCGTGACAGTATTAGCGGCATTCATCATGCGCATGTTCGCCCGCATCGTCGTCAATTATGTTGGGCAAGTCACCGGCATTATCGAGGAATACAGCCTGGACGGGACAGGCGGGCACAAAATCTCGAAATTTGCGTTCGCTGAATTTCGGCAACTCTCCATCGCCACGATGCGTGCGACCCGCCGCGTCTCAAAAGAGCTCGAGAATTTGCGTGAGAGCGCAAAGATCGACGAACGTACCGGGCTGTTCAATGAACCGGCCTTCCACCAAGAGATTATGACGGCCATCCAATCACAGCTTCCTGGCGCGCAGACTGTTTTGGTGACCATCGAGATCAATGCTCAAAACCCCTACTCTGACTTGATCAATCTCAGCCTGTCCACCGAAGCCTATGCGGAAGCCGCAAATCGGTTGCGGGTCTTTGTCGCCCAGGCCGCCCTCAAACATGGTCACAACCCAGAAGACTGGGTGATTGGCAGCTTATTCTCAGAACGCCTCGCCTTGCTCATAAAAGGCGGCACAACCCGAGACGATGTCGCGACTATTATTCGTGAAATGCTCGGTGAGTTTCGCATCCCTTTAAACATGAATGGGCAGCAAGTCGCCGTTACGCTTAGCGGTAGCATTGTTCTGATCCCCCAAGATGGCGACACGCTCAGCAAAGTTATTGATCGCGCGCAGGCGACGTTGGAAGACCTAAAGTCGAGAGGCCGGACCGGTTTTGCGTTCTACTCGCCGAAACTTGAACGCCAACGCGATGCCAAGCTCAAGTTGGAATCAGAGCTTCGCCAAGCGGTTGCTGAAGATCGCTTTGTCCCACTCTTCCAACCGAAGATCGATCTTAAAACCGGACGTATCCTAGGCGCAGAGGCCCTGGCACGCTGGCAGCTTGAGAATGGCCGTCTGGTATCACCATCGGTCTTTATTGAACTTGCTGAAGAGACCGGTCTAATTGGCAAGATCGGCGATCAAATTATGCGCAAAGCCTGCGCCGAAGCGGCGCAATGGTCGCATCATGGTCACATGGTGAGCATCGCCGTGAATGTGTCGCCAAAGCAGTTTGAAGACGAAAACCTCGCCGAAACGATCCTCGATGCGCTGGCGAAATCGGGCCTCTCCCCCCGCCAGCTCGAAATCGAGATCACTGAGAGCTTGGCAATCCAACAGCCAGAGCGTGTGCGCGATGTCCTCGAACCGCTCCGCCGTCTCGGCATCAAGCTCGCGGTCGACGATTTTGGGACGGGGCACTCGAATTTGGCGGTCCTCACGCAAATCGACTTTGACGTGTTCAAAATTGACAGACAGTTCGTCATGGACACGCCACATGATGCGCAAGCCAATGCAATTGTCGACATGATCCTGTCTATGGCGACCTCGCTTGAGATGACGATTGTCGGGGAAGGCATCGAGACCGAAGAACAGGCCGCTTTCTTATCGAAACGCAATTGCGATATCGGCCAAGGCTTCTTGTACAGCCCGCCAATTTCGGCTGTCGCTTTCGCTGAAATGCTGAAAAATCAGCCCTTTATGCTGCACAAGAAATCTGCATAGCGAGGCTTGGTAAGCATCAGGGCTTGCTATTTTGGCATTTCTTCGCCATTTAGAGTTTTATGATAAACGATAAATCTTCGTCGGCGCCGAATTGGCATGGAACAACCATTTTAGCCGTCAGAACCGATAAGCATGTCGCAATGCTCAGTGATGGACAGGTCTCGATGGGACAAACCGTCATGAAGGGCAATGCCCGGAAAGTCCGGCGGATCGGTGGCGGAGATATTCTTGGCGGGTTCGCCGGAGCGACCGCAGACGCCTTCACTTTGTTTGAACGACTTGAACAGAAACTCGAACGCTTCCCCGGTCAATTGCAACGCGCCGCGGTTGAACTTGCAAAAGAGTGGCGGACCGAACGTCATTTGCAAAAGCTCGAAGCCATGCTGATCGTGGCAGACAAGGAAACAACGCTCGTCGTGACCGGCGCAGGCGATGTGCTTGAACCGGAATACCCGGTCGTCGCCGTGGGATCTGGCGGAAACTACGCCCTGTCAGCCGCGCGGGCACTGATTGACTATGAAAAAGACGCCGAAACGCTGGGTCGAAAAGCGATGGAAATCGCGGCCGATATCTGCGTCTACACAAACGCCCATTTCACCGTGGAGGTCTTAGATGTTTGATCGAACGGATTTACGCGCTGCGGTTGGCGCGAACATTTTAAGCGCGGATCAAGCCGCCCGCCTCGAAGCCTTCATGTTGTCGCGCAAGGATGATGGCGTTGGCCAAGAACAGGTCGGACAGGAAAACCTACGCTTCCTCGCAAACTTCAATGACATCTTCATCACGCTTGGCCTTGGCATTCTCTTCGTTGGCGTGATTGCGATGGTTGGAACATTGTCTGCTCCAGCGATGGCATCCGGAAACCTCTTATCTGGCGTGCTCTTCTCTTTGCCTGTCGCGGCCTTTGCCTGGGTCTTGATGGAGTATTTCTGCGCCCGGCGCCGACTTTTATTACCGAGCATGGCGCTGTCTGTGATTTTCGTGATCTTCTGCACATCCGCCGCGATGTCTTTTGCAGCCAGCATTATTGGCGCAGATATCGAACGCCTCGATTTCAGTGAAATGTATGGCACGACCGGCGTGCTGGGCGTGTTCGTCTTTCTGGCAGCGCTCGCGGCGTCGCTCGCGATTTTCTTCCGGTTCAGACTGCCCTTTTCGCTCGCCTTGAGCGCCTTATCAGCGGCCGGTGCGGTCTATGTCGCCGCGAGCTTCTTCGGCGATATCACAGACGTTGTTGGCGGTCCGCTGCTCGTGCTGATGGGCGCAGCCACACTTGGCGTCGCGATCCTGTTCGACATGCAGGACCCTGAGCGCATCCGAAAAGCCTCTGACAATGCGTTCTGGCTCCATCTCGCAGCCGCGCCGCAGCTAATCTGGGGGATCAGCGCGCTGGTCACCGGGTCTAACATTCTCGGCGGTTCCACGAGCGGGGCGGACGATGCCTCACAAGGCATTACGCTGCTGCTGGTTTTGCTAACAATTGGCGTGATTTCACTCGCCTTGAACCGGCGCGCCTTGATCGCCGCCAGCCTTCTGACCTTCATCGTGACGCTCGTTTTCGTGCTCAACCGGATCGGGTTGGACGGGTTCAATATCTTCATCACGGTTACGATGATTATCGGCACGGGCGTCGTGTTGCTCGGGGCTGGATGGAAGACAGCGCGCAGAGCGGTCCTTGTCTTTTTCCCAAAAGGCGGCACATGGAGCCGAGTGTTCCCACCTGAACTTGCCTAGAAGACGGACCCATGACCCAGTTGACGCCGTCCGAGATTGTCTCGGAGCTCGATCGCCACATTGTCGGACAAAAGGATGCAAAGCGGGCGGTTGCCCTCGCCTTGCGCAATCGCTGGCGTCGCAAACAAGCGCCTGAGGGTCTGCGCGAAGAGATTACGCCGAAAAACATTCTGATGATTGGTCCAACCGGCGTCGGCAAAACCGAAGTCTCGCGACGGCTGGCAAAGCTCGCCAATGCGCCGTTCTTGAAAGTCGAAGCGACCAAGTTCACCGAGGTTGGCTATGTTGGGCGCGATGTGGAGCAAATCGTCCGCGACTTGGTCGAAGCGGCGATTGGCATGCTGCGCGACCAGAAGCGCAAAACCGTTGAAACCCAAGCGCGCGACACGGCTGAAGAACGCTTGCTCGACGCTTTGGTTGGCGAAGATGCTCAATCTTCCACACGTGAAGTGTTCCGGCGCAAACTGCGAGATGGCGACCTCGATGACAAAGCCGTCGACATTGATCTCGCCGAATCCTCCAACCCGATGCAAATGATGGACATCCCGGGCAGCGGCAGTTCGATGGGGATGATCAATCTCAGCGACATGCTCGGCAAAGCGATGGGCCAGCGGACGAAACGCGTCCGAACGACCGTTCGTGAAGCCTATCAACCGCTGATCGACGAAGAAGCTGATAAACTCATCGATGAAGACAGCATTGCCCGCGATGCGGTGCGCGCGGTCGAAGAAGATGGGATCGTGTTTCTCGACGAAATCGACAAAGTCGCCGGCGCTTCGGGGCGGTCTGGCGCGGATGTGAGCCGGGAAGGCGTCCAGCGTGATCTCTTGCCGCTGATTGAAGGCACGACCGTGTCGACAAAACGCGGGCCCGTCAAAACCGACCACATCCTGTTCATTGCGTCCGGGGCTTTTCACGTTTCGAAACCCTCCGACCTGCTGCCGGAACTGCAAGGCCGATTGCCGATCCGCGTCGAACTGACTGCGCTCACCCGCGATGATATGCGCCGAATTCTCGTTGAGCCAGAAGCCTCCCTGATCCGACAACACCAAGCCTTGATGGACGCAGAAGGCGTAGAGCTTACGTTTGAGGAGACGGCCATTGATGCGCTCGCCGACCTCGCCGTCAAAGTGAATGATAGCGTCGAAAACATTGGCGCGCGGCGTCTGCACACGGTGATGGAGCGCTTGCTTGATGAAATCAGCTTTACGGCGTCAGACCGCAAAGGTGAAACCGTCAGCATCACAGAAGACAATTGCGCTGTGACATAGTCTTCTGTGATGCTGACGGTTTCA
>JBCBQS010000157.1:0-6868 GCA_039820085.1 Pseudomonadota bacterium | reverse complement strand
ACCGGTCTCTAGACAACGATGCCTACACGCTCAATTGGTCCCGATACATAACGTCAGAGACCGCTGAAGCTTTTATGCGCGGCGTCGATCAAACCGCGTGTGTAACATAAGCCGCTCGATCAAGAAGAATGCTTTAAACTCTTTTTCCGGTTGAGATCGAGTTGACTGATGCTGAGCGAGGTGGCTACTCACTTTCGACTACGGCGTGAATTCAAACAAGGTCAAATTTGAGCGATAACGCGATTGACTGAATGCGTGACAGGGTGCTGTCAGTCTAATGCGAACCCGTCTCCAGCAGCGTTTGGGGTAGGGGCTCTTATCGCGCCAGAAGCTTGCGCCATTCGGAGAGGGCGGCGTTTCTCATCGATTTGAAAGTTGAGCGGTGGTTGATGTGGCGGTCCAGATTGAAGTGGTTGTAGAATGAGGCGTGAGTCGACGCGAATTTTTGCAAGTTCGACATTCGCCTGAATCTAGACATCGCTCTCTCTCGTCTTCGGAAGGGGAGGTGGCTGTTCTCCGCTCTGTTATTGAGATGGCGACCGACCTCCTGGCGGTCCTGATTTCCAATCTCGGTCATGGCGGCACCATAAGAGAGTAGTCGGTCCGTGACGATCGTCCTTGGTGATCCGTATCGCTTCATAGCTTTCTTCAAAAACCTAAGCGCCGCCAGCTTATCCCGGGTCTTGGTGACGTAGCTTTCCAGAACTTCACCTTCAAGATCGACAGCGCGCCAAAGATAGTGCTGGACCCCATTGATCCTCACAAAGACCTCATCCAAGTGCCACTGCCACTGAGTATGCTGGCGCGTGTAGGAGGCGCGCTTTGTTCTGATCTTTCCGGCGAATATGGGGCCGAATCGATCGACCCATGTCCGAACGCTTTCATGGCAGATATCGACACCGCGTTCGTGGAGAAGGTCTTCCACGTTTCGCAGCGACAGTGGAAACCGCACATACAGCATAACCGCTAACTGGATGATTTCGGGTGAAGTCTTGAAATAGCGAAACGGATTTTTGGACATGAGCCGAGCCTAGAGCAGGGCGGTTAAAGCTCACTTTCCGCTGACAATTCCAATGGGTCTCGTCGTTGTTCGTCTTCAAAGGAGAGATCGCCCGATCGGTGGCTCAGCGCTGTCAGCGTCTCCCAGCCGAGGATTACGAGCGCGCTGGCGGTCAAAGCTGCAAGAACCCACTGATCTGAGCTCGGCCACATAAAACCAAACGCGACGGATCCGATCAGACTTGCTCCGAGACCAGCCACTAGGCTTGCGGCGCGGTTGATCGAGACTGAGTGTGCGTTTTCTCGCCAGTCCAAATAGATCAGCGTGCCGTTCACGAGCGCGTACCCATAAGCTAACCCGGCAATTATGGAGGGCATCTGAAATGTCAAAGTTGAAAGTTGATTTGTCGAAGCGAGACCGACGAAAATAATCAGGCAAACGACCGCCAAAGCCAAAGCCGTCATCATCATTTCTACCAAAAACCAATCCCCGCGCGCGGCACGATCTCGATTTTTGGTTTGATGCGTCATTAGCGCTAAGCGGACAGCATATGCGGCGAGATAGGTAACCAATATGGTGAGTGATATTGGCGGCAGGGCTGCGAACGACTGCCCTGTTAGCCCATAGGCTGCTGCGCTGACACATATTGTGAAGGCGAGCCAAGCTGCTGGCCGAACATGTCTTCCAAAAATCAAATCGACAACCGGGGCCATCATGATAACGCCCAATCGCATGAGCAGCAGCGCGAACAAGATTGTAACGCCATCGACCAAGTAAGCCCCAACAGTTGTCATAACGATGACCAGAGTTGCGGCACCAGAGACACCGTTGGCGAGATGCCAGCGAACAGTCGGACCCTTGCGCAATGAACGTCGCTGCGTGCCTTTGTGAACGGCCCAAACAATCGGCGGCAATGCCCCAATGCAGAACATCAGAACAAATACGACCGGATCAGCCATCGCCGTCACAGCCGACAGTTTCACCGCAAGCGCAAAAATAGTGTAGGCGGCCGCATAGGATAGAGCAGGGTGCCAGACATATCCTATGCGGGCTTGGCGTCGATGATAGTCGGCGCGCATCGCTCGCGTCGAACTAGCGACGGATCGAGAGACCGATCCCGACCACTTGCGGATCGCCAACAACAACAGACCCTCCAGCAGCGGCTGCATTGGCAAGATACGTATCGTCGAACAAGTTAGATCCGAACATAAAGGCGCTTGTTGTTTCGTTGATGTCATAGCCGAGGCGGGCGTTGACGAGGGCGCGAGAGTCATTCGAGCCAAACCCTTGGCCATTCGGAAGCAAGGGTTCGCTTTCGCCGATAAAGTTTACATCGACCGTGCCAGACCATCCAGATGGGAATTGGAAACTCGTTCCAACGGTCGCGGTATATTCCGGTGCAAATGGGAATTCATTGCCGACGAGCGATTGACTCGGATCAGCTTGCACAATTGCCCGGTCATCGGCTGAGATCTCGGTCGACAGCAATCCGACTGATGCAAAGATATCCCAATTGTCATTGAGCGCATAATCGAGTGTGGCTTCCAGCCCCGAAAGTTCACTCTCACCTGCATTCACCACTTCGGTATCTTGCGGCGTCGGGGATAGCGTGACTTCGAGCTGCTGGTCTTGCCAGTCGATGAGGAACGCGTTGACGTTAAAGGTTAGCCTTCCATCGGCAGACTGCGTGCGCAACGCGATTTCATAGTTCCAAGACGTTTCTTCATCAAAAATGTAAGCCGTCCCGCGAACTGGATTGATGCCAATCCCCCCAGGCCGATAAGCTTGTTGTGCGCTGAGCGAGACTGATACTGTGTCGGACACGTCATACGTCGCGACGGCTTTCGGGAGGAAGACTTCAAAAGACTGGCTTTCATCCAATTCGATTGGCAGCAGGAAGTTGGGGCCTGCGAGCGAAGCGATCGCGCCTTGGGCAAACTGCGGATAGAAGCTGGCAATGATAGGCGCGGTGCCCTGCGCGATCGCGGCAGCATTCGTGGGGCCAACCAAAGGTGTGTAGTCCGTTTCAACCGCTGCGCCGATGGCCGCGACGAGACCCGGGTTGCCGGTTGTCACAGCTAGTTGGTCATCTGCTTCGAGCAAGATATTGGTTTGATCCGCACCATAATCTGCTTCTTCGCGTTCATATCGGAAGCCGCCCGTCAAGGTGAGCTTTTCCGTCACGTCAAACTCAAGTTCGCCGAATAGTGCTGTGGTCTCGAACTCGGGTTGGAACGTGAAGTCCGATTGAATCGGCAGAAACGGGCCGAATACCAGAGGGTCGGCGAGAGACCGAGGCGCAGTCGCTGGCGTGCTGATCGGGAAGCCAGCGGGCGGATTAAAGGCTGCCGTCGCTTGCTGGGTCACCCCTAAATAGACGTCATCTAATCCAAGGGTTGTGAGGTCGAGTGCCGGGATCGGAAAAGTTTGGGTGGCTTGGGTTTGGTCGTCCGCGGACCGCTCTGCATAAAGCGCACCAAGGAGCCCTCGGGTGCGTTCAGTCTCAAACAGCAAGCGGAATTCTTGTTGGAAGTCCTCAGAGTCTCTTTGATCGAAGCGCGTCGCCGTGAACGGAACTGGTAATGCTGGCGCGCCATCAAAGTCAGCGACTTCGTCAGTTGTGAGCTGGGAATAGGTTGTCAGCGAGACCAATTCGAACGTGTCATTGATGTCGTAGGAAACGTTCGCTGAAAAGAGATTGAGTTCGCGGTCCGTCAGCGTTGCAACATCGGCGGACTGAATTCTGGCATCCGGGTCTGCGGCATCGACCAGCGCGCTGCCATCGGTCTCGTCGGAATAAATGCCGGTCAGCATGATCTCGAGATCAGGGATCGCGGTTGGCGTGATAGACAGTTTTCCTCTTAGAACCGTGGTTTCCTCGGCATCACCATCTGAGCCATCGAGACGCGAGATGAACCCATCTGTCTCCGTAATTTGACCGGAAAGTCTGAACCCGACTTGGTCTTCAACAATTGGTCCACCAATTGCGCCAGAGAGTTCGTAAGTGTTCTCATTCGCGTAAGTCGCGCGGGCGGCCCAATCGAACTCGTCGGTCGGATCAACGGTGTTGACGACAATCGCTCCGATCAGCGAGTTCCGTCCTTGAACTGTAGATTGTGCCCCTCTGAGGACTTCAACTTGCTGGACATCCCAAGCGTTTGAGATTGCTGCGCCAGCGGCTTGGTTTGGGACGACGGCGCCGTCAATGTAGAGAGTCGACACCGGTGTGTTTGTCCCGCCTGTGACCCCTTGGGATTGGACACCGCGCAAGGTGAATTGCTCATTTCGGCCGCTGCCCGTTGTGACAAACCCGGCATTGCCAACCCGGCGCAAGACATCCTCTAGATCAACAATGTTCAGGGCTTCGATATCGTCCGCTGTTGTTACATCGACGGACGCGACCGTATCTTGCAGGGACCGTCCTTGTTTTTCGCCTGTGACCACGATCGTCTCTTGTCGGGCTTCGCTCTCCGTTTCGACGTCTGCATCTTGGGCCGTCGCCTGAAGCGTTGTTGCTGCGAGCGAGACCAAAGCCGTCGAGCTCAGTACTTTCGCGGTGAATGAAATGCGCATCAGAAACTCCCAAACCTTGCTGTTTTCAACACCAAGACACAGCCTTTAGAAATTTGCAATACGATCGTACTGTTTTTTAGAATATGTGATTTGTATACACTATTTCTGTCAGCGTCCGAATAGGAAACGCGCGATGAGTTCGCGCATGATCTCCGATGATCCACCCGCGATTCTTGAAAAACGATTGTCGACCCAAGCCCGAGCAACGGCATATTCACGCATGTATCCGTAGCCACCATGTAGCTGCAGACAATCATCCATGAGCGTCGTGCAAAGCTCAGTCACGTAGAGTTTTCCGACGGCGGCTTGGGTGGCATCTAGCCCACCTTGTTGATGTAGCTCGATCAGTTTGTCGGTGAGAACGCGCGCCGTAATCGCATGGGTTTTTGCGTCCGCCATGGTGAAACGCGTGTTTTGTTTGGAAGACAGCGGTTTCCCGAAAACCTGGCGGTCTTGGACATATTGCGTGGTGAGGTCCACGACCGCCTCGATCGCTGCTGTCCCGCGGATGCATGCCAATAAGCGCTCTTGTGGAAGCTGATCCATCAGACACGCAAACCCGCCATCAAGAGACCCTAACAACCGATCGTCCGGTAAAAACACATCATCAAAGAAGAGTTCCGATGTGTCTTGAGCGTGCCAACCAATTTTCTCTAGGTTACGTCCGCGTGTGAACCCGTCGTCGCCGCGTTCAACAATCATCAGTGAGATGCCTTTTGCGCCGGCTGCTTTATTAGTTTTGCAGGCCACCACGACGAGATCAGAACACTGCCCGTTGGTGATGAAGATCTTCTGACCATTCAGACGATACCCACCGTCGACTTTCTCAGCTTTTGTCGCGATTGCGCTGACATCTGATCCCGCATTCGGCTCGCTCATCGCCAAGGCGCCGATCATTTCGCCGCGCGCCATCCGCGGAAGGTATTTCAGTTTCTGAGCTTCGGTGCCGTAGTGCAGCAGATAGGGGGCAACAATATCAGAATGCAGGTGAAAGCCAGGGCCGGTCGTGCCAGCAAAAGCAAGCTCCTCCTGGACAATCGCCCCGAACAAAAAGTCGCCGCCGGCGCCGCCATACTCCTCAGGTATGCCACAACATAGGAGGCCAGCTGCGCCTGCTTTCTCCCAACAAGAACGATCGACGATTCCGGCGTCTTCCCATGCGCGATGATGGGGCACGATTTCGGTTTCGACGAAGTGCCGAACAGTGTGCCGGAAAATGTCGTGTTCTTCGCTGAAAACAGTGCGTGGGATCATCGTGGAGGTCCTCCAAACAGCGTTTATCGAATGGATGCGCAGATCTCGCCAAAGGCTTCGTTCAGCGTGCCCTCAAGGCCAGCGGTTTGACCGTTAATGTGGCCGAGCCGGACGATGACAAGGTCGAGCGACGGGATCACCACAACGCGCTGTCGCCCGCCCCCCGACATAATCAAAGCGTCTTTGGGCACAGTCGGCAGAACGTGTTCAGTGTTCAGGTAGGCAAAGCCGCCATAGGGATCGTTCGTCGTGTTTCCCCAGGCTTCTGTCGCCGGGGTTTTCATGAACTCGATGAAGCTTTCAGGGATGATCTGCTCACCGTCCCAAGCGCCGCGTTGCAACACAAGTTGGCCCAGCCGTGCCCAATCACGGGCGCGGCCATAATCGTGACCAGAGATCAGGAAATGCCCGTACGGATCTGTTTCGAGCACCATTCCGGTCGCGCCGATCCGGTTCAGCAGGTTTTCATAGGGCCAAGACAGAAACTTTTGTATTGAGCCCCCGCATGCCGCATTGCGGATCATGGCAAGCGTCAGCAATGGATCGCAATTTCGATATCGTCCCGCTTTGCCCGGAGGATCGGCAAGCGGTTTTGAAAGGCAAAACTCTGCAGAATCTACGCCGCCAGCATAGACATAAATATGATCGAGAAAAACGCCATCTTCTTGTTTGCGGCTCGTGTCTTCTGATCGACCATAGCTGCCAGAAAAGCGTAATCCGCTGGCCATATTTAAGAGGTTGGTGAGCGTGATGCGCTTACGTAGGTCGCTTTGCCACTCATCAAAACCTGTTGGACTGGTCAGCTCAAAACGCCCCTGTTGGATGGCGACACCGGCGAGCAACGCGGCGATCGTTTTCCCCATCGACCAAGACTCAAACAGCGTGTCCTGATCGAATGGGTCGCGATAATGCTCGAGCAAGACATGGCCCTTGTGCAGGACCAGAACGGCATTCGTCATCTGTCGGGGGTTCGCAAACAGCAATTCCTGCGCTTTGCCGAGCCGATCAGCATCTGCACCCGTTTGGTTTGCTTCTGCGACC
>JBCBQS010000156.1:0-6913 GCA_039820085.1 Pseudomonadota bacterium | reverse complement strand
GCAGCTGTCTAAGACGATGCGGCAAAAGCTCGTCAAAGTGCCATTCAATGTCGACTATCCGTATTGGGTTGAGGATGCCGATTTCGACCTTGAGTACCATGTTCGCCATGTCGCGTTGCCGAAGCCTGGCGATTGGCGACAACTTTGTATTCAAGCCGCGCGCATTTTCTCACGGCCACTCGACCTGTCTCGTCCGCCATGGGAATTCACGGTGGTTGAGGGGTTAGACAATGTGCCGGGCGTGCCAAAAGGATCTTATGCCGTGGTCACAAAGGTCCACCACGCTGCGATCGATGGCATGTCAGGCATCGACATGATGCAGGCTTTGCACACGCCCACGCCAAGCGTCGCAGCCCCAAATGAGCCAGACACCTGGAAGCCTGACAAATTTCCAAATCGGGTCGGCATGTTTGCAAAAGGCTATGTCCGCGCATGGGTTAATCCGATCCGGCAATTGGGCGTTTCCGCACAAGCCATCCCGGGACTTTATCGCACCGCTAAGGGCATGATTAAAGGCGACTTTGGTCTCAAAGCTGCGATTGAGGCGCCAAAAACCCGTTTCAATACAAAAATTTCCCCGCATCGCGTTGTTGAGGGCCGGGTCTTTGATCTCGCTCATATCAAAGCGCTCCGCTCGCTCGCGGATGGGGCGAAGGTCAACGATGTGATGCTCACCATTATCGGTGGTGGGCTGAACAAATACCTGTCTCATCACAATGATTTGCCGAAAACCACCATGACCGCGATGGCGCCCATATCTGTCCGCGCGGAAGATGAGAAGAACACAATGGGCAATCAGGTTTCAGCGATGATTGCACCGCTTGGGACCCACATTTCAGATGCCGCTGAGCGCATGGCCTACGTGTTCGATCAAACGAGCCGCTCCAAAGAGATGACGAATGCTCTCGGCGCGCGTCAGATGACCGAAGCGAGTAAAGTCTCGCCCGCTCTGTTCATGGCCCTGGGCGCGCAGCTCTATTCTCGGCTTGGCATGGCGAATTTCATGATTCGTCCCGTCATCAATACAGTGGTGACCAATGTGCCCGGGCCGCCAGTGCCGATTTACTCGGCCGGTGCGAAACTGGTCAGTATGCAAGGCCTACTGTGTTTGTTGGACGGAATGGCGCTCGGACATGTCGTGCAGAGCTATATCAAAGAGGCGACCATCACCTTTACGGCGGATCGCGATGTGATGCCGGATCCTGAGTTTTATAGCCAGTGTTTGCAGGAGAGTTTTGAGGAAATGGCAGCCGCTGTCGGGCTTGATCTGTCCCCGCCAAAGCCCAAGCATGCGCCCAAAAAGGCAGCGGCATCAACCAAGTCCCAGTCCACAACTAGCCGCAAGCCGCGATCATCGACGGCCAAAAAATCAGCGGCAAGCAAAGCCAAAGCAAAGGCCAGCTGAACCGTTTAGGCATCCATTTCTAGTCTTGCCTCTTATACCGTTACAGAGCATGGTTGTGGAAATAACCGTGAAAACACGGAAAACGGGAGGTATTTATGGCTGCAGCAGCAATGGCGAAACCGCCACATCCGTTTTGGACTCTGACGGAAGGACGCGCGATCTTCGAGCTTGGCGCGTTTGGGCTTCTAAGACGACAAATGCGTTCATTACCGCGTGGAGACGGACATCCCGTCCTCGTTTTGCCAGGCTTTATGGCGAGCGACCACTCAACGCGCCCCATGCGGCGTTTGTTCGATGACCTCGGCTACAAGTCTTATGGTTGGGGTCTTGGACGCAATGTTCGCTTCAATGAAAAGCGCGAACGCGAAATGTCTGAACTTGTGGAACGCATTTATGCGGAAAACGGTCAAAAACTCTCAATCGTCGGCTGGAGTCTCGGCGGTGTATTTGCCCGCGAACTCGCAAAAATGCATCCAGATGTCGTGCGGATCGTGATTTCGCTTGGTAGCCCGATCACCAATAGTCGCCGACATGCTGCGCCGACGCGTCTGTTCGAAGCGATCAATGGCAAAGAGACCCAACCTGAGGCGGAGGGGCGGTATCGCGATCTTGAAGCCGCGCCGCCGGTTCCCACCACTTCGATCCTTACCAAAACGGACGGCATCGTCTCATGGCGGGGATCTCTGCAATGTCCGAGCAAGGGCGAGGATACGGAGAATATCCTCGTTCCAGCCAGTCATGTCGGCTTGGGCGTAAATCCATTAGTGATGCTTGCGGTGGCTGATCGGCTGGCCCAACCAGAGGGCGAGTGGGTGCCATTCGACCGGTCAGGTTGGCGCGAATATGTCTACAAAGATGTGCCGCTCGGTTGAGCAAACTTCGATAAAATTCGACCAATCATCTGAACCATAACCTCATCTCTATGTGCCAATACGGGGCGTAGCGAAATGAACCACACGCGCCCTGCGTGTCACTCATGAGGGACCTGGGTATGGCTAAGACAGTATTGGTAATTGATGACGATCCAACACAGCGACGTTTGCTGACGGCAGCGGTTGAGAAAGCTGGCTTTGCCTGCCGCACGGCTCCAGATGGCGAAACTGGTGTGTCGATCGCAACCGATGCCAATGCGGGTGCAGATGTGGTGCTCTTGGACCTCACAATGCCAGGTCTGTCCGGCATGGAGACGCTTGAAATGCTGACTGAGCGTCGCCCGGATGTTCCGGTGATTATGCTCACTGCCACCAGCGGAATTGATACAATTGTTGCGGCCATGCGAGCCGGTGCTGTCGACTTTGTCGTCAAGCCCGCGAATCCAGAGCGGGTTGTCGTATCGATCCGAAATGCGTTGAAATTGTCTTCACTGACCGGCGAGGTGAAACGCCTGACGCGCAAAGCCGAAGGCGGTATGGGCTTTGACGACATGATCGCTAGCGCGCCAGTCATGCAGCAAGTCATTCGCTTAGGTCAGCGCGCAGCCGCATCAGATATCCCGGTTTTGATCTTGGGCGAAAGCGGTGTCGGTAAAGAAGTCATCGCGCGCTGTATTCAAGGCGCTTCAGACCGGTCCGGCAAACCATTCATTTCCGTCAATTGCGGTGCGATCCCTGAGAATTTGGTCGAGAGCATCTTGTTTGGGCATGAAAAGGGAGCCTTCACAGGCGCTGTTTCACGGTCTCCTGGTAAATTTGTTGAAGCCGATGGTGGAACGCTTTTCCTCGACGAAGTGGGTGAGCTGCCGCTCGATATGCAGGTTAAACTGTTACGGGCGCTGCAAGAGGGTGAGGTTGACCCTGTCGGCGCGCGTCGTCCGGTAAAGGTTGATGTTCGGATTATTTCAGCGACCAATCGTGATTTAGCCCAGCGCGTCAAAGACGGGGCTTTCCGCGAAGATCTGTTCTACCGATTGAACGTCTTTCCGATTGAAATGCCGAGCTTGCAGGCGCGTGTCGAAGATGTGCCGGCGCTTGTCGATCATTTTATCGGTCGCTTCAATGCGTCTGAGGGCACACGGATTGTTGGGGCAGCTGAAGACACTTTAGCAATGCTGAGCGCTTTTGATTGGCCTGGCAACGTGCGCCAGCTTGAGAATGCTGTGTTTCGCGCCGTCGTTCTGTGCGAAGGCGATATGCTGCAACCGCATGACTTCCCACAAATCAGCGGCATCATGCCCGAAATGGCGGCGTTGCCTGAAGCAACCGTACGCAGCGCGCCGGCAAATGATACGCTCCCCGCACCGCATGATGCGACCGGAGCGGAGCGCGTTGCTGTGCTCGAGGATGGTGATGTCCGCAGTTTAGCTGATGTTGAGCGCGATTTGATTGCTTACGCGATCGAGCACTATGCAGGGCATATGAGCGAAGTCAGTCGTCGTCTTGGGATCGGTCGTTCAACCCTTTATCGCAAAGTGCGCGAATACGGCCTGGAAGACAGCGCCAAAAAAGAAGCGAGCTAAATCGCAAGTCGGCAAAGCTTTCGATTGACGAAAGCTTTGCGGTCGCCATAGCGATTTGGATGGATCTTTCGAGCATCGACGCCATCATATTCGACAATGACGGAGTCTTAGTTGACTCTGAAACCATCCACTTGGCTGTCGAACTTGAATTGCTCGCGGAGATGGGGCTTTCTTACGATCACGCGGCTTATTTGCAGCGGTTTGTGGGCCTTTCAAACGCAGACTATCGCGCGGAGCTCAACCGCGATCATCAGGCTGCATTCGGAACACCTTTCCCTGAAGATTTCGGTGCCAGACTGTATCAAAAAGTTTGGCCGCGCATCGAAACAGAGCTGCAACCGATCCCGGGCGTCGCGACCTTAGTATCGCGTTTTGGGGGATCCGTTGCCGTCGCTTCGTCAGCTCCCATGGAGCGGCTGCGGCGGAAACTTGAGCTTACCGGACTTCAACACTTATTTGCGCCGCATATTTACTCTGCGGATCACGTCGAAAACGGAAAACCGGCGCCAGACCTATTCCTTCATACGGCAAGCCAACTGAACATCGCACCGGATCGATGTATGGTCATTGAAGACAGTGTGAATGGTGTGAGGGCCGGACGTGCCGCAAGGATGCTGACGGTTGGCTTTACAGGCGGTGGACATGTCGATCGCAGTCACGCGCGTCGATTAGAGGCAGCCGGGGCGCATATCGTTGTGAACACGCACGACGCGTTGCTTGCATATCTCGCCAAAGACTAAACCCGTTCTATCGCGGCGCGCCCGACAGCTCATCGCCAATCCGAAGCACGGCTTCAAACAGCACATCCATATCGCTCATCGCTGTGCGATGATTGGTGATGTTTACGCGGATCGCGAGCTGATCATGAATCCGTGTTGTCGATGGCGCAGCAATTCCGTCAGTTTGTAAGCGAGCCACAATCGCCTCATTGAGAGCATCCAAATCCGCCGCACGTGCACCGTCCGGGACGTATCGAAAACAGCATATATTTAGCGAAACGGGCGCAAGGCTTTCGAGTTTGGTGTGCGTCTCGACACGGTCGCTAAGATAGCGCGCTTGCTCGCAGTTTTTTGTCATCATCATGCCCATTCGGTCGGTGCCGTGACCCAAGAAATGAGCCCAGACTTTGAGGGCTCGAAAACCGCGCGAGAGCTCAGGACCAAAATCGACAGGCCAGGGGTCACCGCCCGCCAGCGCTTTGCCATTGGCGGCAAGATAGTCCGGGCGGTTTGCGAAGGCACGCCGGTGGGCATCGCCATCCCGGACGAGGACACATCCAGCGTCATAATTCACATGCATCCACTTATGGAAATCAAAGCCGAGTGAGTCTGCGCGTTCGATGCCAGCAAGCTGAGGTGCAATTGCCTGGCTGACGATACCACAAGCGCCAAAGGCCCCGTCGACGTGATACCATAGCCGTTCATCGTGCGCGATATCGGCAAGTGCAAAGAGGTCATCGATGGCGCCCGTATTTACGGTGCCAGCTGTCCCCGCCACGAAAAACGGGTCCAATCCGAGCGTGCGATCGTCTTGGATCTGCTGGCGCAGCGCCTCTAAATCGATTTGGAAATCAGCATTGACCGGCACTTTGCGCAACGCGTCGGTCCCGAGCCCAATCATATCAAAGGCGCGGGCCAGACAGGCATGTGCTTCAGCCGACGTGTACCCGACCAATCGCGCGCCATGCACGCCGGTTTTGCGGCTATGAAAGTCTAATGCGACATCACGCGCAGTTTTGGCAGCGATCAAGGTGGCCATGGACGTGCCGGAGACAATCAAACCACTGGAGTGTTCCCGAAAACCAAAGAGGGCCTTGCACCACTCGATGACCTGGCGTTCGACATAAATCGCGGCATGGTCACGCCCGCCACAATTCGCGTTCATTGCCGACGCGGCGATTTCCGCGAGCAAGTTGTTCGCCGACCCGGCGCCATGCACCCATCCAAAAAAGCGTGGATGTGTATTGCCAACGCCATAAGGGAGGAGATCGATGAGTCGCTGCGCGACTTGATCATAAGCGGTTCCGGATTGCGGAACGGGTGCTAAGAGGCTCTGCTTCAGTTCATCTGGTGTCGGCGTCCACACGCGACCTTCAGCGACAGACCGAAATTTATGTTGCGCGGCTTGTAGAACCGATTGAACGGCAGCGTCGAAATCGCTCCAATCCATCGGGTCTAGGGTTTGCGGGTCAGAAGGGGTCGACATCATCGCCGGGTGTTAGCCGGACCGGTATGAGAATGCCAGCGCCTTTGTGATCTCGAGCGCTGGCAAAATTACCGTTAGGCGACTGAAGCGGATCCAGTCGTATCAGTTGGAATGTCGGGCGGGAATGCAACGACCCGGTTGCGGCCCTGTTCTTTCGCGAGGCGCAAGCAGAGGTCGGCGCGCTGCATTGCTTCTTCCAAGGTCTCGCCTTTGCGGCAAACCACCATGCCAACACTGGCTTGTAGTCGGATAGCGTTTTCTTCGAACGTCACAGGCAGCGTTTCAATCTGCCGGCGGAGGCGTTCGGCTGCGCGAATACCGGATTGGTGGCCTGAGTCGGATAGCAGAACGGCGAATTCTTCGCCGCCCCAGCGCGCAACATCGTCCGTTCCGTAGCGACGAGTTTGACGCAAATGCTCGGACAGCAAACGCAACGCCGCATCGCCTGCTGCATGCCCATGCTTGTCATTGATCAATTTGAAGTGATCGAGATCGATCAGCAGCAACGAGACAGGGCGATTGGTTCGGCCATAGCGCGCAGATTCGCGATCGTACCGGTGAGCGAAAGCCCGCCGATTGAGCAGTCCTGTTAAGGGATCTGTCGTTGCGAGTTCCAAAAGCTGCTCTTGGATTTTGATCAGCTTGCTGGAGTAAATGGCCATCAAAGCAGAGGCTGGCGGCGCTAACACACATGATGCGATCATCGCAGTATAAAGCACCGTGTTTGCGTTATAGGCTTCGATGTACGGTGAAATGTACGCAGCAAACTGTACCGTCGCGCAAATTAGCACGACCGACAGAAGCGTTGCGTAAACCGCAGTATGAAAGCGTGATGACGTACTCAGCAT
>JBCBQS010000155.1:0-6973 GCA_039820085.1 Pseudomonadota bacterium | reverse complement strand
GTCCGCTTTTTGCCGCTTGCGCATAGTAAGTGCGGGCTTCAGCAAGATCAGGCTCGACCCCGCGTCCGTGCTGAACCATCGCTCCATAATTGTTTGCAGCACCTGCGTGACCGAGATCTGCCGCCTCTTTCATGAGGTGAGCGGCGCGTTCCAGATTGTCACCACCATTCGACTGACGCATCAATCGATGGGCGGTTTCAAATTTGTGCGCGGCGGGGTCCATTAAATCCCCAGTTCTTTGAGGATCGATGGGATCTTTTTCTTCAACCCAAAAAACCCACGCTTCGCATGCGGCCAGACCGCTTGATCATAGCGTCTCGGCAGCTCGATCAAGTCTAAGCCCGCTTCTTTACATGCACGTTGCAAGCGTTTTTGAACGGGTCCCAAGGTCAGTTTTGGCGTCACACAAGCCTCAAGACTGTCGTCACCGCTCCATGCGCGAATTGCCTCTGTCCAATCTGGATCGGCAACGGTCACAACGGCAGAATTGAAATGCGCGCCCGCGCGCAAGGCTGCGTCATCAACCGCCGCTGGGCCAAAGCGTTCCGCGACAGCCCCGAGCGGCCTCAACGATCTTTGAGTCACGCCAGACAAGGCCAATATGGAAACGGGGTGCGGCAGGTCTAGAGATTCTGGACCGCAGTCTTCTTCTGTAATGATCAATCCAAATCGACGACCGAGGAGTTCCGGTTCGACGAGATTTGGCATCCGCGTTTGAACCGGGCGGGCGTCTTCGAGCGGCGGCGCAGAGGTGGCCAGCTCCCCGACCGGATTGAACCGCCCCCCTGTAAATTTCTCAATGTTCGACGCCCGCGCGAGATAAGTCTTACCGACCGTGTGCAGCCCGCTCACCCACCGCCAAGAACATGTGTTTGAAGCCGGATCACCGTCGACAAGGTGGCGATAGAAAAAGTCTGCGCCAAGCTGCCAAGGCAAGTTCAATGTGTAAACCCAAATGCTCGCGAACCACATTCGGGCATGGTTGTGCAAGTATCCTGTCTCTGTAAGCTCGCGCGCCCATGCATCGAAACACGCTAGCCCTGTTCGCCCTTCGACCGCTTCATCATATCGACGCGCAAGACCAGCATTTTGCTCCAACTGGTCGAACAGCTGCATCAGATCCTGTTTGTAATAGCGCCATACATCAGGACGGTGCTCGAGCCAGCCTTTGAAGTAGCCTCGCCAAAACACTTCTTGGATAAATTTCTCGGCAGCATTGAGGTCGTAACGCGCTAAGACAGCATCCAGAACCTCGCGCTCTTGTATTAGCCTGTGTCGGATCCAGGGCGACAGTTGCGAGACTTTCGTGTGTTTGCCAGCACCAAAATCGAAGTTTCGCTGCCGAGCATATTGGCTGCCGGCATGAGACACAAAAGCGTTCAATCTTTCGAGGCCAACGGTCTGCGTTGCGATCCATTCCTGGGTGGGGTTTGGTAAATCAAGATTGAGCGACGTCTGACTCATTTCTGGGAATCTCCGAGCGGAAGTTGGAACTGTTGAGCGTTGGGTTTCGCTGCTTTGCGCTGCCCGCGATTTGGAATACCCGACTTGCGGCTGCCATGTTTGTTTTGGATCGCAGTCGCAGCTGTTCGAAAGCCCTTAGATTTACGAACGGCCCAGACTTTTTGACGCGCAGCTTTGGCCGCATCAAGATGATCAATCACCGGCATTGGATAACTTTTGCCGAGCACGCGCCCGGCTTCCTCCCACGTCCACGGCTCATGAATGAACGCATCTGGAATGCTTGCAAGTTCGGGCAGCCAACGCCGGACAAATGCTCCGTCAGGGTCCTGATCGTGGCCCTGTTTCACGGGGTTATAGATGCGAACCGTATTGATGCCGGTTGTGCCCGATTGCATCTGAACTTGCGGCCAGTGAATACCTGGCTCGTAATCGGTGAATTGACGCGCCAAATGTTCACCCGGCGCGCGCCAATCAAGCCAAAGATGATAGCTGGAGACCGCCATCAGCATCGCCCGCATGCGGAAATTCATCCACCCCGTAGCTCGTAAACAGCGCATACACGCATCCACAAACGGCACGCCTGTCTCGCCCACGGACCAGGCGTGCAGCAAGTCAGCATCGGGGTGTGGTGAGCGCAGTCCGTCATAAGCCCGGTGCAGATTGCGCGTTTCAATAGCGGGCTCGTCTTCAAGTTTCTGAGTGAAATGATCGCGCCAGTGTAAGCGGCCTTGAAACGACGACATCGAGCCGCGCCATCCGCCTTTTATGCCATCAGCCTTGAGCGCTCGCTGCCGCGCCCATGTGGCTTGCGCAACTTCGCGCATCGACAGCGCGCCCCAAGCCAAGAATGGCGATAAACGTGAACAGTGTTCTGCGCCGCTCACTGGTCCTGACATCGCCTTACGGTAGGGAGCGCCGCGCACGTGCAAAAAGGAGTGGAGGTGATCCAGACCCGCATTTCGCCCGCCGCGTTGACGCCCTGGACAGTCATCAGCGCGCAAGCCGAGATCCGTCTCGGTGGGTATTTCGCCGATATCGATCGCATCTAAACGCGGCAGCGCGGAGGGCATATCCATCGCCGGCTCCGCCATGAACGCATCCCACTTCTTCGCCCACCCATTGCGGGATTGGATCCGGCGGATCACACCATTCTGACGAAGCTCGTGCCACACGATACCGTGCGCACGCGCCCACGCACCCACGCGACGGTCGCGGGCATAGGTCCAAGTATTGCCCGTTTCTTCGTGTGACCAGATTTGAACCTGTCCAAACCGCTGGCGGGCGCGTTCGAGCGTTTCAACCGCATCGCCTGTTCTAATGACGAGGCTTTGTCCCAACGCCGCAAGATCCTGGCGGAGCTCACGCAAACATTCGACCACAAACGCCCATTGACGGGCGGATTGATCGGGCAGTTGCCAAAGCTCTGGCTCCGCGATGTAGAGCGGCAAGACAGGGCCCTGTTTCGCTGCCGCGCTGAGTGCGGCATGATCCTCCACGCGCAGATCGCGCTTAAACCAAACAATTTGAAGGGTTTCCTGGCTCGTCATATTGCGGAAGTAGGCGCGCCGGCACGACTGACCAGCGGCAAGATGCCCCTCCCAATCGGTATTCGGCTGGACCCATTTCGGTGCAGAGCATGCGTGCTGCGCTCGGCATTGCCTCATTTTCGTGCGCCTTCATCGCATTTCCCTCAAAAGTCTTGTGCCCGCGATGTTGTGGGAAGAAGTTCGATGCTCTTGGAGGAGGTTTTACATCATGTCCCGATCGCTCTTACTCGTATCGACCGCGATGATCTTAAGTGCCTGTGGCGCAACCGATATAGATTTGGATGAGCCAGCGCCTGAAACCATCGACGTCGCTGACACGGTCGAGACATTGGACCTGGTTGAATCAGAAATTACAGCGGAGCAGCTTCAAATTGCAGAACAGATGATTGATGCGTTCTATTCCTACGATCCGGACCAATTGCGGCCGTTACTCGCCGCCGCAGAAGAGTCCTCCGATGGCCTATTATGGTATCAAGGTTGGGCCGAAGGTGGAAATTATAAAATCGTCAATCGTGGGGCCTGCGTTGCGAAAAGTGCGACAGAAGTCGATTGCCCGATCACCGTAGAAGATGATCCGGTCTTGGCGCTTGGACTGGAGTTCAAGGTCACAGATACATTTACGCTGACTTTTGACGGGCCCAAGATCGTCAATGTGGATACGAGCTCGAACGATAAGCCGATCTACTATGTCGCGAGTGTGTGGGTGAGAACAAACTATCCGGAAATAATGGAAGGCCCTTGCGAGGGCTTTTTTGCGGGTGGGCCAACGCCGCAGGATTGCGCGCGCGCGATGGCAGACGGTTACGCGAAATTCGCCGCGAGCGACGACTTCCCAGAAGGACCGCACGAATAGACAGCCACTCCCGTACCTCTCTCATTTGGTGCGGGACTAGCTTGATCCCGGCGCGGGTTCTTCGTCAAACAGTCTGCGCCGGAACCGGCGTTTGATGAGCCAATCTTCAAGCACGCGCCCACCGAGATAAACCGCCGCAAAAATCGCAGCGAAGACGTAAGCCGGGCCGGGCGAATGCCGAGGGCCGTCTTCCTCCTCATCTTCGTCTGTAGCGTCGCCATCCGTCTCATCAGCGCGCTCTCCGCGCACATCGCTGGCAGCCCGTGCTTCGGTCGCGTCGTCTTCTTCGTCTTCACCCGGCTGTTTTGGCTCGGGCGCCCCGAGCCATCGATCGATTGGATGCAATCGAATTTCGGCCTCTTCTTCTTCCTCTTCGGCAGTGTCTTCTGCGCCACGTTCTGCGGTGCGATCGCCGCTCTCACTTCCTGCGTATAGGGCGCTTAAGCCAATGGAAAACTGCGCGAAGGCGATGAAGATCAGCGGTGCAATGAAACAGGCGAGTAAGGCACGGCTTTTCAGATTGTAGGTCAAAGACGGAGTTGGCTCGCCGGGTTCGATAGCAAGAACACCACCATCGAAGATCGACATTTGATCTTGAGCGGCCTGGTCCTTTTTTGAGAAGATCAAAGTGCCGTCAGAGCGCTGGTATGACGTCCCCTGCTCTTCGAACATCGGGACCAACCGGTCAAAGGCCTCTTCGCTGGTTTGTCCTGGCTGCAATGGCAGGCGGCCGCGAATGTGCCAGATCCAATCAAAAAACCGCAAGCGATCGCCTCTCCTCACTCGCGTCACAGGGGACTGAGATAGCCTGTGACGCGCCCCCAATAATCACTCAGCTGGCGCGCGCGCTCGCGATCGTTGCCACCAATTCCGTGTCGATTTCCACCCTTCCGTGAATGGGTACAGCATCTGCTCGCGGATCGACATGCGTCGCCCGCCCTCCATGCCGAGGATTTCCGCCTCCCCATCAACGCACGTTCCAAACATGCGATCGATGAAGATGAAAATGCCGGAATAATTGCTTCGCGAGGCCTGATAATCCTGCGAGTGATGGATGCTATGATGCTCAGTCGTATTGAAAATGTAGCGCCACCAACGCGGTGTATTGAATCTCACATTGGTATGCATGTAGATCCCAACGCCGAGGCGAAGCGCCCCAGCGAGCAAGAAGGCTCGTGGAACAAAATCAAAGAAGCCACCAATACCAATCCCAATCAGAATCAACTCAATTGGATTCCCAACAGCGCCCTTATTGATGTTGAATTGGGTAATATAGTGGTGGACAGAATGGGTCAGCCAGAGCGGATACCATTCATGCATCCCACGATGCATCCAATACTGCACAAAGTCAAAGATGAAGACGATGAGGAAAGCCTGCACCAGTAATGGCAAGCCTGTGAACCATGCGAATGTATCCCAATTGAAGGCCCCTAAGAAGGCTTCGATGATGACATCACTCCCAATATAGCTCTCGACCATTCTCAAAATCGTATAGCCAAGCGAGACATAAAACAGATCGGTGGCAAATTCTTTCCAGGTCAGCTCCCAGCTTTTGTAACGCGGGCTAACCCATTCGAATGCCAACATCACGATCCGAAAGCCAATCCCAATCATGAAGGCCGTCGATGCCACGGCAATATCGTTCGGGGCATAGTAAAAGAACCCGATGAGTGCGAACAGCATGACAGGCTGAAAGTACGAAAAGAAGACGCGTTTTATCGGGCCACCCTCGACCTTCCCGATATTATCCCATCCAATGATAACTGGAGCCTCAGCTCCGATAATTCTATTCCCTACGCGGGTTCCGGCCATCTCGTTAACCCCTACGAATTGATTGCGAATACTGAATTACGAATTTCGAAAATAGTAATAATCGCGGCAGCGGCGAGTCTATGGTGGCCCTCGAGAAAGGGACGTCTTTCGACTTTTATTCCGCTGTCTGCACATTTCTCAGACGGACATGATTGAGAATGGATCAGTTCAGGACACCACAAAGCGAACATTCCAACCGTTCAACCAGCCCTATGCCTGATTCTAAATCCGGTCGTCAGACGTGGCCGCCACCGGTTCTGCCTCGGCTTGCTTCCAACGCGATGGGACAAACGGGAACACGAACTGATCACAAATGCTCAAGCGCCGCCGCTCGTCTTGCCCAACCACCGCAGCTTCTCCCTCGCGGTACGTTCCGAAAATGCGGTCAATGAAGATCATCGAATTGGCGTAGTTGCAGCGCGTGTCTTCAAACGCCACAGAGTGGTGCAAGCTGTGGTGGCGAATGGTGGTGAAGAAGAAAGAATAGAAGAGCGGCGGGTTGGCGCGGACATTGCCGTGCGCATACCCAACGATGGCGCCGAGCACAGTAATCGCACAGAAAATGGCCGTGAGATCGAAATCGAAGAGGGCGACGACGCTGAGCGTGATCAAGACAAGCTCCAGCGGATTCCCGACATAACCTTTCAACGCATTCAATTGCGTCAGATGGTGATGCGGCGCATGCGTCAGCCACAATGGATGCCAATTATGCATGAGCCGGTGCATCCAATATTGGCCAAACTCAATGATGAACAAAACCATGAACGCTTGCACGGCGATCGGCAATTCCATGAGCCACGGCGTTGCAATGCCAAGTGACTCTTTAAGCGCGTATAATGGTTCATCCGCAATCGCCGCTGATGCCCATGAAATAACGGTGAAGCTCAGAACGAGATAGAACAAATCTGTTGCAAATTCGATCGGATTGATGCGCCATCCTTTGTGTCGCTCGAAGACGAACTCCATCGTTTGGATGAACCCGAGTGTGAGCAGGCTCACAACAAGCAAAGTCAGTGGGTGGTACGTCACGCTATCGGGCGCGAGGCTCCAGAACAGGACCAAGACGGCAACAGTGACAGGTGGCAATAGATCAATCAGCCTTTGGGGCATTTTTGTCTCCTAAACATATCGGCGCCACGCGTTGAGCCAGGCTATTACCTTGTCACAACAACAGCGCGGGACGGCGCGGATAAACTGAATTATGTTTGATACTCTATTCGAAAGTGTCGCTTCGATGCGTTCCGTCAATGTTTGAGGTTGGAAAAAAACCGCGTGACGGGCTGTCGCCGCGATTGTG
>JBCBQS010000154.1:0-7022 GCA_039820085.1 Pseudomonadota bacterium | reverse complement strand
ACAACGCGCTCTTCGAGCCAAACATTGCGATTGCTGGTGCGGTCTTGTCTGACGATGACAGCAAAGAGTTGACCGAGCTGCGCGATCGCAATGTTTGGCTCGAAGAGCGCGTTGTAGCCTTGGAGGCGGATGTGTCCGCCCATGCTGACGCTGGCGCTTTGGCTTCGACACCGGTTGAACACAAGGCTGAGGATGTCGAGCAGGCAAAGCTCAATTGGAAAGCGGCGTATTTGACTCAGCGTGTGACGGCGCTCGAAGGCAAGCTGATCCATCAACCTGTGCCCGTGACGGTTGTCGAACCCGCTTCTGAACTCGCCGATCCTGAGCCTGTACCCGCCACTGAACCCGACACCGCGGCGTCTGCCGCAACCGATGAAGAACTTGCGCGCTTGCGCTGGCGCAATCGGTATCTTGAAGGGCGCCTCGCATATTTTGAAGAAACGCTTGAAAATGAGGCGGTCGAAGAGCCGTCGGAGCCAGAGGGCACCGAAGAGGTCGCGGCTGAGACCGAGCCCGTAGATGCGGTTGAAGAGGCGACAGACGCTGAAGACGAAGCGGTCGCAGAACCAGATCTCGAACCTGCGCCCACCGTGGTCGCCACTGAAGACCCTGATCCGGACGTTCATCCGTCTGAAGCCATGTTGGCTGAATTGGACGGTGTCCAGCCTGAGCACGTCGAGAAACCTAAGAATGGCGGCGATGATCTGACCGCCATTACAGGGATCGGTCCGCGCATCGCCGAAGTGCTAAATGGTCTTGGCATTTGGACGTATCAACAAATCGCTTCCTGGCAGCCCGAACATGCGACTTGGGTTGAGAACCATCTCTCATTCAAAGGGCGTGTGGGGCGTGAGAATTGGATCACCCAGGCCAGCGAGCTGATCGCAGACGCTTGAATGCGGCCCACGCGAACGCTTCATCCAGCATTCACGTGACGCATGCGATTTAATATGTAAGCTATTGAGCAACCATAGAGTTTGCCGTCGGAAAAGTGTCGATAAGGCACGGGACAAAAAGGAGATAAGACGATGAGTGATTTGCTGATCACAGATGAAATGATTGAGACCGGCGAACGCGTTGATGCGCCGCGTGATTTTCTCGAAACAGCACAGCGCATTCCAATGTCGCGCCGCCGGATCTTGTCTGGGCTCGCGGCTGGTACGATTGTTCCGCTGGTCACAGGGTGTGCCACGAACCCCGTCACGGGGGCTAATCAGCTGATTATTCCGGGTTTTGACAATGCTTCGCTGGCAAGAATGTCTGAAGCCGCTTGGGCAGATATGAAAGCCCAAACCCCACAAACGGGAGACTCTCGGTTGCGCGGCCGCGTCTTATCGACATGGGAACGCACAGCGCGGGGCCGATCTGCGGCGCTCACTGACATTTATAATCAGGACTCAAATTACGCGCCAAATGAGTGGGAAATCGCGGTGTTCGATACCGATGTGGTCAATGCATTCGTGATGCCGGGACAACAAGTTGGCGTCTATCGCGGCCTCACAGAACTGACCGAGAATGATGACCAATTGGCGACGGTCCTTGGCCATGAGGCGGGCCATATTGATGGTCAACATTCCGCCGAGCGGGCCTCGATGCAAGTTGCAGGGCAAGTTGCGATGGTCGCAGGCTCAATCGCCATCGCGCAATCCGATGAACTTAGCCAATATGGTGGCTCAATTGTCGCTTTGGGCGGCGCTGCGATCCAGTTTGGCGTTTTGTTGCCCTATAGCCGACGGCATGAGTACGAGGCCGATCGGCTTGGGCTCGATTATATGCACAAGGCGGGCTATGATGTGACCCAAGCGCCGCGTCTTTGGGATCTGATGGATGAGCGCAGCGCCGGCAATCGCCCACCAGAATTCATGTCGACCCATCCGGATCCAGGCAACCGAAAACAGGCTTTGATCAATTACATCAATTCGCGGGGGTACGCGTTTATCTAAAGCGCGCATTCAGCGACATATCCCAGCCGAAATCCGCTCCCACTTGGAGCGGATTTCTTTTAGGTGATCACACTGCGCGACAGGGAATGTCGATGAGCTCAGTTTTCTCGCCCGTCACGCGGTTTATCGCATAACAATTGTCGCCTTCGACAAATAAATCGAAGCGGATCGGCATTGCCGTACTGTTTTTCTCCATTGGGCCAAGCGGCGGCGGCACAACGGTTAAAGTGGAGGATTGCGTGAGATCTGCCTGTCCCAGGGTGACATGGTCACGTCCGAGAGCGGCAGCGATTTGAGTTTTTAGCGTCTCGATTGTCTCGGTGGAACCATCGATAAGGCTTGCGGGAACGGCTGCGGGGGCGGCGCTCTGGCAGCTGGCACTCATCACCAGTCCAATACAGAGAGTGGCTGCTCGGATCATTTTGGCATGCTCATATCTCGAACGTTCTGAAGATAGTATCTCTCATTTCGAACGCTTGGTGCAATAGAGAGTGGTCCAGTTTTGCTCGCAACGAAATTCGTAACCGGCGTGCTGATGCTCGGGCACGTTCCATCAATCCGATACTGAAGCGCTGCGGCCAGCATATCTTCTGTTTCGTCCCCAAGCGGTTTGGTGAAATCGTCAGCAACTTGGCATCCAGGAACGCTCACCCCAAACGTGTTATTGGCGTTGGATGGGAAAAAGCCGTCAGCAAAGTCTCCGAAGCCCTTATCATTCGCCCCCTGAAACTGGATCGTGTAATATGTGATGCCGCAATTGTCTGTTGGGAAAAAGCCATAGGGTTTGCCGCAAGTTGTGTCCCCAATGAGGATCACCTCGACATCGATGCCCCGCAGGCCATTGATGACCGCCTCACTGGCGCTGCAGGTGTCATCCGTCGACAGAATGAACACCCGATTGAGATCAAGGCTTGGCAATGGTGCGCCTTCTACGAGGGATGAAGCATCGTCAAACTTGATCACCTCATTGATAAACGGGAATGGTGTATTTAGCGAACCATCGACTGGGTTTCGGTTTCCGGCATCGTCATTGTAGATGAAGCGCTCAAAGTCTTTGCCGTTGGATTGAGCAGGTCCGGCGATCATGTATCCAAGTTGCGCGGCGACAGCGAGCAGGCCCCCGCCATTGTAGCGAAGATCTAACACCAGATCCGTGACATTCTGATCCGACATGTCTTGGATTGCATCAATAATCGCTTCTTCGGATGCGAATGGGCTGAATGTTGTAAACGCCACATATCCGATCTTGTCGGCTCCGACGGTAATGACCCCTGTCGATTGGATGGGTTCGTTGACGATGTCCTCGGTGACGAGATCAAATGTTCGAATTGTTCCGTCGATATCTTGGACGCGGAAGCTTCGCGTTAAGCCGTTCGCGCTAGGGAATAAAAGTTCGAGGAGATCATCGATTTCCGGATCAGTCGTGAAACCGTTGACCACGTCTTGGCCATTTATCTCGAGAATTTTTACGCCGCGAGATAGAGCGACTTCACCGCCAATGAGACTCTCGGCTGGCGATCCTGCCTCTGTATAAGCAATCCGGATATCTCGAGGAGGAGCGCCTTGTAGGATGCCATACTCGACGCCGTAGCCCGGATTACCAACCGAGTTTCGCGACTCTAAAAAGGCCTCTGTCGTTTGACTGAAATGGAAGTCGTCACGCTCCTCACCAGACGGCTCAATTACGTCCGTTTTTAGAACGTCGAAATAGGCGATGCGATCATTAAATGTGTTTGGGTCGCGATCGATGACTTCGTCATTCCAAAGATAGGTTTCGTTGGTCCATGATCGTAGCCAAAAGAGTTCTTCGGCAAGCGATCCAGCTTGGTCAGGGAATGGGCGATTCTCAATATCTACGCCGGTTCGCGGGTTTGCACATTGATCTTTGAATGTGCTCGCTGCAGCGAACACGCCTGGCTGCCAGGTCGTCGCTGAAGGGGGCGGCGGAGGTGGTGGGGGTGGCGGAGAAGTGGACGTCGCAGTGGGAGTCGTTGATCCTCCTCCACCGCCGCCGCACGCGGCGAGCACAGCGCCCGCCATGACAAGCGCAAGTGTTGATGACACTTTTCTAAGATTTACCCTACGCATTCGGTCCACACTCCAAATATTCTTTTGGCATCAGCCTTGGTCTTATTGCCAGCACAAGTAGAGTGGCCCTGGCAAGGCTAAACCTGCACGTCTTGCGCCATTGTGATCAAGTTGAGACGCAGTGACTAAGAAAATGCAGCTTGACGCTGCGTTCGAGAGATGATTTAGGCCCGCTGTGTTCTAACGAACAGTTAAAAAACGTTTGTGGCAGGGGCCGCCAGCCCGAACCACGAACCCTCTAAACCCTGGCGTCTGGATCGAAAGACCACCAGACACCGCAATTGCCAGAGAGGCTATCATGGCTAAGAAACTGCTGGGGCAGCTTAAGCTCCAGATTCCAGCCGGCGCAGCAAACCCATCGCCCCCTGTTGGTCCGGCGCTCGGTCAGCGCGGCATCAACATTATGGAATTCTGTAAGGCATTTAACGCTAAAACAGAGAAGATGGAAAAAGGCCTGCCGCTGCCGGTCGTCATCGACTATTACCAAGACAAGTCATTCACCTTCATCGTCAAAACCGCGCCGGCGTCTGTGCTTCTGAAAAAGGCTGCAGGTCTGAAGTCTGGGTCGCAAGAACCTGGCCGTTCGGTTGCAGGTAAAGTCACACGCGCCCAGTGCCGCGACATTGCTGAAGCAAAAATGGCGGATCTGAATGCCAATGATTTGGATCAAGCGACTAAGATCATTGAGGGCTCCGCGCGCTCAATGGGTCTCGAAGTGACGGAGTAAGAGCATGGCTGGAAAACGTTATCGCACCGCTTCCGAGGCTATCGATGCAGACACGCTCTATAGCGTCACGGATGCTGTAAAGCTGGTGAAGTCAAACGCCACATCGAAGTTTGATGAGACAGTTGAGATCGCCGTCAACCTTGGCGTCGATCCAAAATATGCGGACCAAATGGTTCGCGGCGTTGTCTCGCTGCCATCCGGAACCGGTAAAGATGTTCGCGTGGCGGTCTTCGCTCGCGACGCCAAAGCAGACGAAGCGCGCGAAGCTGGCGCTGAAATCGTTGGCGCAGAAGACCTGATGGAAGAGATTCAAAACGGCAAGTCTGACTTTGACCGGGTGATCGCCTCTCCAGACATGATGTCTGTTGTGGGCCGCTTGGGTAAAATCCTCGGCCCGCGCGGTCTGATGCCAAACCCGAAAGTTGGCACGGTCACACCGAATGTCGGCCAAGCGGTTAAAGATGCCAAAGGCGGATCGGTTGAGTTCCGGGTTGAGAAGCTCGGCATTATCCATGCTGGGATTGGCAAAGCATCCTTCACCGAAGATGCGATCGAGAAAAACGTTCGCGCCTTCGTTGATGCCTTGATGAAGGCCAAGCCATCAGGCGCCAAAGGCACCTATGTGAAGAAGATTGCACTGAGCTCAACCATGGGCCCTGGTGTGGGCGTCGACACCGGTGATGCGATCGCAAGTTAAGTCCGACTGCGGACGATCTTGAAACCCCGTCGGATCGACCCGGCGGGGTTTCCTAATTTTTTCTTGACTTTTCTGATTTTAGGACTTGCGCGCCCCTAGATCAAAGGTTAAGGAACGCGACTTGCGGGAGATTGGCGATTCGCCGGTCTCCCGTTTCCTGTCCGAGACCATGGGTGGCTTTGTTCGAAGTGTAAATCCTCTGATAGACGGGGTGATGCAGGTTGGTCTGTGAGCAATCACGGACTGGACTGGTCTGCGGATGCCCTGGGCAGGCGCTTGAAATGGCGTCTCGACGTCATCGACGGCAACCCCAGGCGCCCGGATGGTCCGGTCGCCTTGTTTGAAGGAGATCCGTAATGGATAGAGCCGGAAAAGCCGAAGCCATCAAATCGCTAGAAGGCGTTATTGCTGACTCAGGCAGTGTCATTGTGGCACGTTATACCGGTCTTTCAGTTGCGGAGATGACCGAGTTCCGTGGCAAACTGCGCGAGCAGGGTGCGACAGCGAAAGTGGTCAAGAACCGTCTCTTCAAGAAAGCGCTTGATGGAAAAGGTGGTGACGTAGCCAATGCTATGTTCGTCGACCAAACCGTCATTGCTTATGCTGAAGACCCAGTTGCGGCAGCAAAGGGTGCGTCGGAGTTTGCGAAAGATAATGAAAAGCTCATTATCATTGGCGGCCTGATGGGAGATGAGATCTTGGACTCGAAGGGCGTTGAGGCGCTCTCGAAAATGCCATCTCGCGAGGAACAAATTGCGACTGTCGTGGCCCGTCTTATGGGTCAAGCCAGCCAGCTTGGTCAGCGTTTGAATGCACCAGGTCAAGGCCTGGCAGGCGCGATCAACGCTATTGGCGAACAAGCAGCGGCATAAGGTCAAACCCACAACAAAGACCAGCAAACACACATCAACCCGAAACAGGAAATCAGAACAAATGGCTGATATCGCAAAACTTGGTGAAGAGCTTCTAGGTCTCACCATTCTTGAAGCAAAAGAACTGAACGACTTTCTCGAAGAGCGTGGCATCAAAGCAGCAGCTGCAGTTGCTGTTGCAGGCCCAGCAGCTGGCGGCGACGCTGGCGGCGCAGCCGCTGAAGAGAAAGACGAATTTGACGTCGTCCTTACCGATGCCGGCGCCAAGAAAATCAACGTGATTAAAGTTGTCCGCGAAGTCGTGGGCGGCCTTGGTCTGAAAGAGGCAAAAGAGCTCGTCGAAAGCGCTCCGAAGCCGATCAAAGAAGGCGTCGCAAAAGACGAAGCCGAAGAAATCAAGAAGAAGTTCGAAGAAGCCGGCGCAACCGTCGAGCTCAAGTAAGCTTCTGCCCCGGAAGGGGTGTGTACAGTGCGGAAGAGCGTTTGCGCGAGATGCTCATCCGTCAGTAATTAGCGCGGCAAAACCTGTTTGGTTTTGCCGCGTCCTCGCGTTTTAGGCGACACGCGGCCTTGGTGGTTCCACTGGGCGGCACAAAACGGAAGACAAGATGGCACTCTCTTTCACTGAAAAGAAACGCATCCGCAAATCCTTCGGCAAAATCCCCGAAGCCATCGATATGCCAAACCTCATCGAG
>JBCBQS010000153.1:0-7092 GCA_039820085.1 Pseudomonadota bacterium | reverse complement strand
CTGCAAGACAGATTGTTCTTCTCTGTCGCTTACGAAAAGCTCGAAGGCACCAACACGTTTGACCGCGGTGTTGAAGGCTCTGGCGCAGTGAACGAAGTCGAGGGGCTGACGCAAGCTCAAATCGATGAGATCGTCGACATTGCGAACAGCATCTATTTGTACGATCCAGGTGGCATCCCAAGCGCTGCTGACAATGAGGACGAGAAGCTCCTTATCAAGCTCGACTGGAACATCAATGACCAGCATCGTGCGAACTTCACTTACAACTATAATGACGGGTTCAACATCACAGAGTCGGATGGCGACCCAGATGAATTTGAGTTTGCAAACCACCTCTACGAGCGCGGCGCTGAACTGAACCAGTATGTCGGCTCGCTCTACTCTGATTGGACACCGAACTTCTCAACTGAATTCCGGATCGGCCAAGTTGAGCTTGAAAACCGTCAGATCTCTGTTGGTGGGACAGACTTCGGTGAGATCACAATCGAAACCGGCGACGTCGACATCTATCTCGGCGGTGACGATTCAAGGTCTCGGAACCAACTCTCGTATGATATCTTCCAGATTGCCGCCAAAGGCTTCTATCAGTGGGACAATCACGCGATCACATTCGGTTGGGAACGCGAAGAACTCGATATTTTCAACGTCTTCGTCGCCAACAACCAAACGGAAATCGATTTCGAAAACATCTCACTTTATGATGTCAACACATGGACCGATACGGACGGTGACGGACGTATTGAGCGTGGTGAAGCGGATCTCTTCGCTACCGTTTCAGCGATTGAAGCCTTCCGCCTCGGTTATGCTGAGAACATTGCTTACAACAACGCGCCGTCTCTAAACCCAGATGATGCTGCGGCTGTTTGGGGATATGCGACCGACACGTTCTACATTCAGGACGAAATTCAGGTAAATGACAAACTTTCTGTCGTTGCCGGTCTGCGCTATGATCTATGGTCAACGGATGATGAGCCAGCGACCAACCCAGACTTCTTGGCAGACTATGGGTTCTCGAATGGCCAGACTCTTGATGGCGAAGGTCTATTGCAGCCCCGTTTGGCGTTCACCTATGATGCGATGGACAATCTCACCGTCCGCGGTGGTGTCGGCCTGTATTCTGGTGGTGATCCGAACGTTTGGATTTCAAACAACTACAACAATAACAACGTGTTGCAGTTCGGCGCCGATGGAAGCCAGATTGGTCTCGAAATCGCAGAGGACAATGTTGCGATTGATCCAAATACACAGACGATCGAAGAAGCGCTGGCGGCGGCCTCTACCTCCGTCCTCGACCCAAGCGTTGCTTACGGTCTGTGTGAAGACGGTGTGCCGCGTGAAGGCGCCGGTTGGTGTATTCAGCAGGGCCTCGTTGATGCCGTGGCTGCAGGCATGGGATCAAACTTCGATATCAACTATCTCGATCCTGACTTTAAGATCCCGTCCGAGTGGAAAATCGCCCTTGGCGCGACCTGGATCCCGAGCCTCGATGTCGAAGGGTTCTTTGGCGGTGATTACGTCGTCAATGCCGACCTTTTGATTTCGGAAGGTCAGGATTCAGCGATCATCCTACGCGGCGATCTTGAGCAGGTTGGGACAGATGCGAACGGATATCCAATCTATGATAGCGTTCGGGAGCCTGGTCTCGAACTGACTAACGCTGACGAAGGTAACGAAGCACTGTCTCTGTCATTCAGTGTTGCAAAAGACCACGGCAACGGTTTCGATTGGGCCGCTGGCTACGCGTACAATGACGCAAAAGAAATCCAGCCAATGACCAGCGCGGTTGCGTTCTCGAACTATAACAACCGCGCTGTAGCAGACCCACAAGCACAAAACCTTGCGACGTCTGACTACAACATCAAGCACCGCTTCACGCTCGTAACCAATTATGAGCGCGAGTTCTTCGATGGCTATGCCACGAAGTTTACGGCGTTTGCGACGGCACGTTCTGGACTGCCATTCTCGCTTGCCGGTGCTGATGCCGATTTTGGTTTCTTCAACGAAGTTGAAATCCTTCAGCCAGGTGTCGAGCGGAACAGTGAAGAAAGCGATTGGTGGACAAAGGTCGACCTTCGCGTGGAGCAGGAATTCCCTGGCCTCCGCCCACAGGATCGTTCGTCTGCCTTTGTTATCATCGATAACCTGACAAACTTCATCAACGATGATTGGGGTGTCCTGGTTGAGCCTGGCTTCCCACCAGTTGATGCTCAGTCTCGCGTCGGTGATGCGTCGCTGTGGCAGGTTCGTCTTGGTGTTCGTTACGAATTCTAAGTCTGGTCTTTGACCGAATGAGGAGGGCGGTGCAGAAGGCATCGCCCTTTTTCTTTGTGTATGAGCTTCCGCTATGGCAAAGGCGCTGCGATGACCGTTTCCGCTTACTCCGTCCCGCCTGAATGGGCCCCGCATGCTGCCCTTTGGGTTGGCTGGCCGCACTTGAAAGGCGAATGGGGCACAGCCTTTGAAGGCGCGCGGGAAGAGATCGCGGCAGTCGTCCGCGCCGCTGCTCAGATCACGCCGGTTCGGATCGCCTGCGGGTCGCGCGAAGCCTATGGCAGCGCCTGGGTCGCGCTTGAACCAGACATAGAGGCCGGTCGTGTCAGCCTGCACACACTGCCTGCAGGCGATATTTGGGTGCGCGATACGGGACCCATTCTGGCGCTTGAAAGTGGACGGCGGATCGCTCTCTGTTTTCAGTTCAATGGCTGGGGCGGCAAATACATGATGACCGGCGATACAATGACCGCAGGCGGAATTGCCAGCGTTGAGCGAACGCCGCGTCGCCGCTTTGACTTTGTTCTTGAAGGCGGCGCCATCGAGCTTGATGGCGCGGGGCGGTTGCTGACAACGCGGCAATGCCTGCTCAACCGAAATCGTAATCCAGACTGGTCTGAAATCGATGCCGAGACCGCCTTGAAACAGGCGTTTCAGATCGACCAGGTGCTTTGGCTCGATGACGGGCTTCTCAATGATCATACAGACGGGCACATTGATAATCTCGCGCGCTTTATCGGGCCTGGACGGGTCGTGTGTCAGACGCCGTCCGGCGCGAATGACCCGAATGCTGCGCGCCTGTCCGAGATTGAGCAGACTTTACGCGCGCAGGGGCTTGAGGTCGTGACGATCCCATCGCCGGGCCGAATTGAAGACGCGGCTGGCGCGGCGCTGCCGGCAAGTCACATGAACTTTGTCATCAGCAATCAGAAGATCTATCTGCCAACTTATGAAAACCAGTTTGCACCGCTCGCCAAAGCTCAGCTTCAGTCTTACATGTCGGGCTATGACGTGATCGATCTGCCCGCACGCCATATTTTGTCGGGCGGCGGTGCGTTTCACTGCATGACCCAGCACGTCCCGGCGCTAGAGGAGCTTGCGCGATGAGCCGAAGTCTTCACGTTGCAGCTGTCCAAATGTCGATGGTTAAAGGCGACACAGAACAGAACATTGCGCGCGCCAGCGATCATGTCCGCCGCGCAGCGGGGGCGGGCGCGCAGATCATTCTCGTACCGGAATTGTTTTGTGATCACTATTTCTGCAAGACGCAGGACGAAGCTCATTTCGCGACTGCGATGCCCTGGCGCACACACTCTGCCGTGATTGCAATGCAGGCCTTAGCCCGCGAACTTGAGGTCGTCTTGCCGGTCTCAATCTTCGAAAAAGAGGGGCCTGAATATTTCAACTCTGTCGTGATGATCGATGCCGATGGCGACGTGCTTGGCGTCTATCGCAAAAGCCACATCCCCGATGGGCCGGGCTATCAGGAGAAATTCTATTTCAAGCCTGGCGATACGGGCTTTCGCGTCTGGGACACGCAAAAAGGCCGTGTCGGCGTTGGGATTTGTTGGGATCAATGGTTCCCTGAAGCGGCGCGGGCAATGGCGCTCATGGGGGCGGACGTTCTGCTTTATCCGACCGCGATTGGCGCTGAACCTCAAGATCCAAGCCTAGATACCGCCGCGCGCTGGCGCCGCGCGATGCAAGGGCACGCGGTCAGCAATGTGATTCCCGTGATTGCCGCAAACCGGGTGGGTGATGAAGAGGGCCAAGTCTTCTACGGAACGAGTTTCATCGCCGATCAAACAGGCGAAATTGTTGCTGAGCTTGATCGGGTTGAGCAAGGCGTGATCGCAGCGCAATTTGATCTTGATGAGATCGATCGCGAACGGGCAGCCTGGGGGTTCTTTAGAGACCGTCGAACCGATCTCTACGATGGGCTGATCTAACCCTTAAAAACGCCCTTCACTGCGGCATGAATTCGGTTAATTGGAGTTCATGGATCAAATTTTTCTGACACCGGTCACGTTCATGTTGATTGCGGCAAATGTGGTCGCGAGTTTGATCGCCTTGTCGGTGCCGTCATTCATGGAAAAGAACTTGTTCCATGTTGGCGCTGTCCTGAAACAGCGTGAGTGGCACCGCATGGTCACCAGCGGTTTTTTGCATGGCGGGTTCATCCACTTATTCGTGAACATGTATGTCTTGTTTATGTTTGGCGGCTTTATCGAGCAGGCATTAGGGTCGACGGGCTATTTGATCGTCTATTTCGGGGCGCTTTTGGGCGGCAATGCCTGGGCTTTACTGGAAAATAAATCAAAGCCGTTCTACCGCGCGCTCGGCGCATCAGGGGCGACATCCGGCATCGTGATGAGCTTTATTCTCTTTCGGCCATTTGAGCCATTGATGATTTTCCCGATCCCATTTTTCATGCCGGCCGTGCTGCTTGGATTGGCGTTTATCGTCGTTTCTGCCGTCCTCGCCCAGCGTGAGAACAAAACCATCGGGCATGAGGCGCATCTTGGCGGTGCCTTTGCAGGCTTGCTTCTGACCATCCTACTTGCCCCAAGCGCCTTCTCCGATTTTTCCAATCAGATCGCGCGCGCGCTCGGAGGCAGCTAGATTGGGCGCGGTTTCAGACACGCTACTGGATCGGATAGAGTCTGGTGCGCTCAGTCGGGACTCTGCCCAGATTGAGGCCGCTTCAAAGCTTGATGATCTGTTGGACCGCCTGAAAGCTGGCGGGAAGCGGGGATGGTTCGCAAAACGCCAGACCGTCACAGGATTATACATTTGGGGCGGTGTTGGGCGCGGCAAATCCATGTTGATGGACGTCTTCTATGCAAATGCGCCTGTGAAAGCGATGCGGGTGCATTTTCACGAGTTCATGGGCCGGGTCCAAGATCGCCTAAACGAGGCCCGCAAACGCAAAGACGTCTCCAACCCAATCTTTCCTGTGGCGAAGCAATTCGCCTCGGAAGCGTCGCTGATTTGCTTTGATGAGTTCCAAGTCACCCAGATCGCCGATGCGATGATCCTCGCGGGTTTGTTTGAGGACTTGTTTAAACGTGGCGTGACGATCGTCGCGACATCGAACCGGCATCCCAATGAATTGTACAAAAACGGCCTGAACCGTCATTTATTCGTGCCGTTCATCGAGCTTTTGAAAGCACAAACTGAGGTTTTCGAGCTGGCATCGGAGCGCGATTATCGATTGGAGCGATTAACCGAGGCCCCGGTTTGGTATGCTGGGACCGATGGGCCGGGCGCGCTCGATCAAGCCTTTGACCGACTGACATTGGGGGCCGAACCGCAAAGCTGTGTCTTGACGGTGAAAGGACGAAAACTTCCGGTCACACGAGAGGCGGCAGGGGTCGCGCGCTTCACCTTTGATGAGCTGTGTGCGCAGCCTTTGTGGGCGGAAGACTATCGCGCGATCGCGGCAACTTTTCACACGGTTTTACTGGAAGACATTCCGACCCTCAGTCCGGCAAAACGCAATGAAGCTGCCCGTTTTGTCACCCTGATCGACACGTTCTACGAAGCGAAAGTGAAATTGGTTGCCAGCGCACGGGCTGAACCGGAAGCCTTGTATCCAAGCGGCGATGGCAGCTTCGAGTTTCAAAGAACGGTGAGTCGGCTTCATGAAATGAGGTCCATCGAATACATGGCGGAAGCGCACATTGTACCGATGGACCAGAAGTAAACCTCGTATTGGAAACGCAGAAACAGGGGAGGGAGGAAACGTCTCAGGCTTGCCAATACGAGGAGAGAATTTGCTCTCTGATGGCGTTTACGTGACGCGCCTTACACTGGATCAAAAAAAATGCTGGCCTGCGCAAAAATTTTCGCGATGATCGCTGCATAACAAAACGAGGACTCAACGTGACACGAGTGAAAACAATCCTTAGCTCCGCATTTGCAATCGGCATGGCCGCCTGCACGACCCAACCGACGGCCACCGAAACCGCAAGTTTTTCGCCGGAAACGACGATTGGTTTGCTGCAAACTTTAAGCTCTGACGAAATGGAAGGGCGGGGCATTGGATCTGAAGGCAGCGCCAAAGCGCGCGCGATGATTATCGATCGCTTGGAAACGCTCGGGATTGGACCCGTCGGAGAGTCGTTCGAGTATCCATTCACCTATGGTCCATTCCGTCCCCCAGCTGAGGGCGAAGAGCCCGCGCCAGACAAAGACGCCATCAATGTGATTGCCAAGATCCCCGGCAGCTCAGAGAGTGATCTCGCAATGGTGGTGACCGCTCACTATGATCATGTCGGTATTATTGACGGCGAGATCTATAATGGCACGGACGATAATGCGTCCGGCGTTGTCGCAACCCTCGCGATTGCGGAACACTTCGCCGCAAACCCTCCTGCATATGATGTGCTTCTCGTCTTCTTTGATGCCGAGGAGGATGGATTTGGCGGTGCGCGTGACTTTATCGAAAACCCGCCTGTGCCGCTTGAGACAATGGCGCTGAACTTGAACTTCGATATGGTCTCGCGCGGCGACAATGGCTTGCTTTGGGCGTCTGGAACGCACCATTGGCCAGGCTTGGTGCCGCTGGTGGATGACGTTGCAGCGACCGCGCCTGTGACGCTTCGACGTGGGTTCGATACCGGCAATAATCGTGATGATTGGACACTTTTATCGGACCACCGCGTCTTCTTCCAATCCGGCATTCCGCACATTTATTTTGGCGTTGAAGATCACCCCGATTATCACACGCCGCGTGACGATTTTGAGCTGGTCGACCAAGATTGGTTCCTTGGCTCGGTTGAAACCCTTACCATAGTTTCAGCAACCATGATAAGGGTT
>JBCBQS010000152.1:0-7105 GCA_039820085.1 Pseudomonadota bacterium | reverse complement strand
TGCGCCTCAAACCGAACGCGGTCGGCCTCCGGTAAGGCCGCGAACCGTAAAGCTTTGATCCAATGCTCGCTCATTCCAAGGGCACGCCGAGTTCTGAAAGCGTTTCACGCAGGAGCGGTCCAATTTCAGAATTGATCACGAGATCCGCATAGACGTCATGCTCGGTCTCTTCGCGATTGATGATAATGTACTTCGCACCATTCTGTTTGGCGATGAGGGGAATGTTGGCGGCAGGATAGACAACCAAAGACGAGCCAAGCGCGATCATCAAATCACAAGACAACGCCTCGCTTTCGGCAAACATCATTTTGTCTTCTGGCATCGCTTGGCCAAAAGAAATGGTCGCTGATTTGACGAGACCGCCGCAAAAATCGCAGGTAATATCTTCATCGGCTTCGTAGCGCGGGCGAAGGGTCTCATATTCGTGTCGCTTGCCGCAATTGAGGCACTTTGCGTATGACGCATTGCCATGAACTTCGACCACTTTGTCATCTGGCACACCGCCATCTTGATGTAGATTATCGACATTTTGCGTGACGATGCTTGTGACTTTGCCCATCTCGACAAGTTTCGCGATTGCGCGGTGTCCGACATTGGGCGTTGCGCCTGTCCATCCGGCGGAGCGTTCAAACACGCGGCGCCAGCCCTCGCGGCGCGCCGCTCTGTCTGAGACAAAATCCTGGAAGTAAATCGGTTGCATTTTTGACCAGACACCGCCCGGAGAACGAAAATCTGGAATACCGCTTTCCGTTGAAATACCGGCGCCCGTAAAAATTACCACGCGATCAGCGGCTTCGATGTGTTTGGCGAGAATGGCGGCTTCGTTCATCTTCTGAGGCTACTTGAGCGCGGTTCAAACGCAACATAAAATCAGGCTGTAAAGCCCTTTCGCGCCAGCCAGTCTGAACAGATGCGCACGGCGTCGGGCAATAAGTCTGGGCGTTCAATATAATAGTGGTCAGCATCTTTAATGTCGTGATGCTCCTTATCGTCATGCCCCACCGCGTCGAACAAACGCTGCGCGTGGCTCGGCGTGCAGGCGAGATCGGCCGTATTGTTGATCACCAGAACCGGGCAGGAAATTCGCGCCGCATTGCCGAGCCCGGTGGCGTTGGTCGTGTCATAACCCCATTGGCTGAGCCAAGACCGCAGGGTTGAAAACCGGGCCAGCCCAACTGGCCCGTCATTGGCGACTTTCGGTTCGCCAAGATAGCATTCATATGGACGCCGGTCCGACGGATCTTGGGTTGGATCGGTCCAACGCAAGTCGGCCATCGTCCCGGCCACCGTGAAGGCGCGCTCGGCATGCGTTTCGCCTGCTTTGCGGAGGTCTTCTAATGTTTGTTTGACCCAATCGGTAATCTGGCGATTGCGAGCGATTTGAGCGGCGCGGTAGCGGGCTTCGTACTCAGCCGAATAGGTGGGTTGGTTGGGATTGGCCGGATCGTAAATGTTAAGTTCCGGATCGCGGACATAAGGGGCGCGCTCATCCGTAATCGAGGGATCGATCCATTCAGTCAGCGTCATCGCCCGGCTAATATGGGCTGCGAGCAGCATGATGCCTTGAACCGGCGGCAGGTTCATTGTGGAGAGGTCATAGGCGTCCCCCGCCGGCGTGTGCGTGATCGTCGGAGTCTCAGCTTGGTCCTGGTAAAACAATGAAAGGGACCCGCCGCCCGACCATCCACCGAGCACAACAGATTCATATCCAAGCTGCTCACGAGCGTGTTTCAAGCACGCGCCGAGGTCAGCGACACATTTTTCCATGATCAAGGCCGTGTCATTGCCGCGATAGCGCGGATTGCAATAAATGACGTGATGTCCGGCATAAGCGAGCGCCGACACGAGGGGCAGAAAAGCGCCCGAACCAATCGGATGCGAAAATACGATAACCGATTTTGACTGGGTGCCCTTCAGTGCGATTTTCATACACTCGACGACGACCGTTCCGCCCGCCCCACCATAAACGTCTTTGAACCCGGACGTTTCTTGATGCAGCACCAAGTAAGGTTCTCTGATAAGCTCCGCCATATCTGACCTCCCGCATGGTGAAGTCTTGGCGTTTTGCCAAGAGGAGTCCAGTATGACGCAAAGACAAGGGAGTCGGCGTCATGGTCAAAGCTACCGGGATCCATCACCTCGCCATTATGTCCGCGGACATAAAATCTCACATCGCATTCTTTTCAGATGTGCTGGGTTGCAAACTATCGGCAATTTTCGACATGCATGGCGTGCCAGGCGGGATCCATGCGTTCATGCATCTGGATGATCATTGCTATTTCTCGATCGTGCAATTGCCCGAAGTGAAAGACATTCCAATTGAAATGGGCGTTACTCATTCGGGAACGGGCGCGGGTCCGAGTGCTGCAGGTACGATGCAACATCTTGCGTTTAAGGTGGACACCCCCGATCAGCTGATCGCGATCCGTGACCGTATTCGCAAGAAAGGGGTCAACGTGATCGGCCCCATAAATCATGGCATGTGCCAGTCAATCTATTTTGGGGGGCCGGACAATATGGTGCTCGAGGTTGCAACGTCTGATGCCGAAATTGATCAAAAAGCATGGGTCGATCCGACTGTCTTGGACAAGCTGGGCATCAGTGAAGATGAAGCTGAAACTTACATGAACCCAGACCCATATGACGGTGAAGGCGGGTCAGTGAAACAGCCGCCTTATGATCCTGAAAAACCTCATCAGGCCTATCCAAAAGAGATGTATCTGCAAATGCTTCAAGCCCCGGATGAGGTGATCTGGAAAACCGCTTCCTATGCCGAGCCGCCAGTTAAAGTTTAGACCCTATGATCAAGAAAATTGCGTTCGGCGCAGGTGTCCTCATCACTGCGCTAATATTGGGGGCCGGGATCTATACATGGGACCCGTTGCCGAATAATCCGAGCGCCGAGCAATTGTCCGAAGCGGCGGCCAATTATGATGTCGAGATCATTCGCGACACATGGGGGACACCGCATATTTATGGCAAAACCAATGCCGACGTGGCATTCGGGGTCGCCTATGCGCACGCGGAGGATGATTTTGAAACCATCCAAGACGTTGTGGCGGCGACACGCGGTATCCTGGCCCGCTATAAAGGCGCGGCGGCTGCGCCGACCGACTATGTCGTGGCGTTGCTCGATGTTTGGGGCACAATCGAACGGCGTTATGAAGATGACGTTCCAGCAGATGTGAAGGCGATTGCTGAAGCCTATGCGGCCGGGATCAATCTCTATGCCGCAGAACACCCCAACGAAACCTGGGCAGGCCTCGCACCGTTCACCGCAGAAGACGTCCTAGTCGGGTTCATCCTGAAGACCCCGTTCTTTTATGGGTTCGACGAAACCTTGCAGTCTTTGTTTGCTGAAACCCGCGATGCGCCTTTGGCCGCCGATCCAAATCAGCGCAGCTGGTTGTTGCACCCAACGCTCAATACCGAGCGCGGGTCGAATGCGTTTGCCGTATCGCCCCAGCGCAGCGGTGATGATGTGACACGACTTCTGATCAACTCACACCAGCCGATGACGGGTCCCGTCGCTTGGTGGGAAGCGCATCTTGTGTCCGAGGAAGGTCTCGACATTACGGGCGGTTTGTTTCCTGGAACGCCAGTCATCTTGCACGGGTTTAATCGTGATCTTGGTTGGGCGAATACGGTGTCCAAGCCTGATCTGACAGACATTTATCGTCTGACGGTCAATCCAGATAATGACGATCAGTATCTGCTGGATGGCGAATGGCAAACGTTCGAACAAGACTCGGCCCTCCTGCGAATCAAAGTGTTTGGCCCGTTTGCTTTAAATGTGCGTCGACCGGTCTTGCGGACGGCACACGGTCCGGTCATCGAAGCGGCTCATGGCACGTATGCCGTGCGCTATGCGGGCATGGGAGAGATCCGACAATTAGAGCAATATATCCGGCTCAATCTTGCGACAAACTGGGATGAATTTTCCGCTGCGATGGGCCTAAATGCCTTGCCGAGCATAAATTACATCTATGCGGACAAGGCCGGGAATATTGGCTTTATACACAATGGTCAGTACCCGGAGCGGCTGCCCGATTGGGAGTGGCAGTCCGATCTGCCGGGTGATCGGTCTGATCTCATTTGGGACGGGTATATTCCGTATGAGGATGGACCAAAACTGATCAATCCGTCGTCCGGTCTCGTCTTTAATGCGAACAACACCCCGTACAGTGCGACAGACGGGCCAGACAATATCGCACAAGGGGATTATCCTGACTGGCTTGGCTTGCAAACCAACGACACCAATCGCTCGCTGCGAATAGAAGAACTGACAGATGGCAGCACGCCGATTGGTCGCCAATCCTTGCTCGATCTAAAATTCGACACGGGATATGCTGCCGGGTCTGAGGCGGACCAGTTTGTCCAGACCGTGCTCGCGTTTGACTGGTCTGATGAGCCAGATCTATCAGACGCCGTCGCGCATTTGGCGGCCTGGGATTATCGAACCAATATTGAGAACACGCATGCGGCATTGGGTACGCTCACCGTCCTGAGACACATCACGGGTGAGTTCACGGGCGACTATGGGCCGTCGCCGGATCAAGCCTTTCGTGAAGCGGTTGCGCTCCTGCTCGCCAATTATGGAAAAATCGATCCAAGTTGGGGCGAGGTTAATCGCCTCACACGCGGGTCGGTAAGCTTGCCCGTGAGCGGTGGGCCCGACGTATTACGCGCAATCTACCCCGCTGAAATCCGTGCCGATGGAGAATTGCATGCGACGGCCGGTGACACATGGATTGCATTGGTCGAGTGGGCCACTGATGGGCAGCAAACAGCTGACGTCATCCATCAATATGGCGCGGCAACACTGGACGAAACATCACCGCACTATGCTGACCAAGCTGCGCTCTTTGCCGATGAAGCGTGGCGTCCAGCCTTGCTGACGCGCCAAGCGGTTGAAGCGAATGCCGTGCGGACCTATCGGCCGGGGCGTTAGTCTATCGTGCGTGCCCAGGCGCGGACGTCCTCAACAAAAAGATCTGGAACTTCCATCGCCGCGAAGTGACCGCCGCGCGGCATCTCGGCCCAGTAATTGATATTATAGGCGCGATCGCACCATGACCGAGGCGGCGCCGTATAGATCGCTTCTCCTGGATAATTGGCAAACCCCGTCGGCGTTTCGCAGCGAACACCTTCTGGCAAGGCTGGACCACCCTCGCCAATAAAGGCGGCATAGTACCAGACTGATGTCGCAATCGCATCATTGACCAAATAGATCATAACATTGGTGAGAAGCTGATCATGGGTATAAACGCTAAACAGATCGTCGTCTTTTAAGTCAGACCAACCATGGAATTTCTCGAGAATCCAAGCGGCTGTCCCCATTGGGCTGTCCATCAGCGACATGGCGAGGGTTTGCGGTTTCGTCGCTTGTTGCATGAAGTAGCTGCCACCGATTTGCATCATGGTTTGCGTGTGCTGCAGCCAAGCGATTTCCTCATCCGTCTGCGGTGTTGCGGGTGTCGGGCGAAGTCCGATCATGTTGAGATGAATGGCTTGGCACCCGCCTTTGCCATCATGTGCACCATGATCAAACCCAATCCAGGATGTGACCATGCCGCCCCAATCTCCACCTTGGGCGAGGTAATGCTCGTATCCGAGGACGTCTTGCATCAGCGTGTTCCAGAGTTTCGCCGTCGCGCGCTGTCCGAGCGGGGCCGAGGGTTTGCTGGAGAAGCCATACCCTGGGAGGGAGGGTATAATTAGGTCAAACGCATCGTTCACCTCTCCACCATGCCTGCTGGGAAAGGCGAGCGGGCCGATCGCATCGTAGAATTCGAAGACGGACCCTGGCCATCCATGTGTGAGCAAAAGCGGACGTTTCCCCTCGGCTTCTCCGACCACGTGCAAGAAATGGATGTCGAGATCATCGATTTTGGCAGTGAATTGAGGGTAGCGATTGAGATTGGTTTCGGCGGCCCGCCAATCATAGGTGCTCAACCAGTAAGACTGAATGTCCTCCAGAACCGGCGTCGACATTCCAAGTTGCCAGTCGGGAAGGGCGGCGGGTGCGGGAAAGAATTGAAACGCTTCGACCCGCGCGCGGATCGCATCGAGTTTTTCTGGGGCAATTTCGATCTTAAACGGCTTGGCCTCAGGCATTGAAACCCTCCTGCTTGTTGAGCAAGAGGGTGCCGTAGATGTGAATTAGGTCAAGAGAGGACCCAGCGGGAGCCTAGCCAGTAACGCTCGACATAGCGCCGCCGACATCGTCAGCGACCCCTTTCCAATTGTCAGATGTGCCATCCCCAGTGGCGGAGAGTGCGCCGATCAAAGCCAACGTCATTAGGGCCATGATCAAGCCGTATTCCACAGCTGTCGCACCAGATTCATCGCGACGGAACCGAGCCATCGCTGCGTGAATAACACTCATATTTCCAACCCTTATCAACGGGAAGCTAAAACGTCGAAGAGCGGGATATCGGCGTCAGGCGCTGGGTAAGCGTGCAGATTTTTCGGCGTCACCCATGCGAGCTCCTGTCCTTCCGTCGGACGCGGCGCTCCCATCCATTTCTTCACCTGGTATAAAGGCATGAAAAGGTGAAAGCTTTCGTAAGCGTGACTGACAAATGTAATCGGCTTGAGGTCTGATTCACTAACCATGATCGCGAGTTCTTCTTGCAGTTCTCGGACCAATGCATGCTCTGGTGTTTCACCGGGCTCAATCTTCCCACCAGGGAATTCCCAGAGCCCTGCCATCGCCTTTCCCTCTGGGCGTTTGGCGAGTAAAATTTCACCGTATTCGTTGTAGAGCGCGGCGGCGGAGACATAGACGATTTTCACGTTCGGTAGGCTCCGTTGATATCGATATAGGCGTGCGTCAGATCACAGGTATACATCGTCGCTCGCCCGGACCCTGTGCCGACGCGAACCCGGATCGAAATATTTGGCTCTGAGACCGCTGCGCTCGCTTTGCCTTCATCATAATCATCTGCGCGGGCGCCATAAGCGGCGACTTGTATGTCCCCAAACCAGATCGACAATTTATCTTGCTCAATCGCCTCGCCGGATTTGCCAGTCGCCATGACAACGCGCCCCCAATTGGCGTCGTTTGCGGCCAAAGCTGTTTTTACGAGCGGGCTATTGGCGA